>JBJMTR010000372.1:0-2800 GCA_045811565.1 Bradyrhizobium sp. | reverse complement strand
TCCTTGGTGCGGAAGTAATAGGTGATCTGGCTCGGAAACGCGTCGGCGGCAGCGGCGATGTCCGAGATCGAGGTGCCCGCCAGTCCGCGTTCCCTGAACAGGCGGCTGGCGCCGTCGAGCAGCCGCGAGCGCATCTGCCGCCCGGCCGAGCGCGTAGCGCGGGCGGCGTGCTTTGGGTCGCCCGTTGGCGCCTCTGCAGCCGGTTGGATCGATTTGGGGACCATGACGTCTCTCTGATCTATTTGTATGTTATACAAACAAATAAATCAAACACCAAATGGCCTACTTGGATACCACCCAGCATTAGATCGGCCGCTGCGAGCAAAGCTCGAGGCAAAGCGTCAACAACGGCTTGCCACCTCGCGCAAAATCCTTATAAACCGCGCATCCGTGGATCCCGGCCGGGAGCTGAACGGACGGTCTCAGCAATCACTCCTTCCAGGCGTTTTTGATGTGGCAGGGCCAGTCGGCCCGTCGTCCCGTGCTTCCGCCTTCTGAGCATTATCGAGTCCTTTCCGAAGGTCTCGAAGGGCTTGCCGCCGGGAATCGCGTCAACTTAGGAAAGGACACCCATGCCTCTTTATGAGCATGTTTTTCTCGCGCGTCAGGATGCGAGCACCCAACAGGTAGAAGAACTGACGGCACAGATGACCGGCATCGTCGAAAAGGCGGGCGGCAAGGTCAGCAAGACCGAGAACTGGGGCGTACGCTCCCTCACCTACCGCATGAACAAGAACCGCAAGGCGCATTTCGTGCTCTTGAACATCGACGCGCCGTCCTCAGCGGTCAGCGAGATCGAGCGGCAGGAACGGATCAGCGAAGACGTCATCCGCTACCTCACCGTTCGCGTCGAAGAGCACGAGGAAGGTCCCTCGGCGATGATGCGCAAGGCCGACCGTGACCGCGAGCGCGATGATCGCGGCGGCGGTTTCCGCGGTGACCGCGAAGGCGGCTTCCGTGGCGACCGCGAAGGTGGTGGCTTCCGCGGCGACCGGGGCCCGCGCCGTCCGCGCGAAGACGCTGTTGAAGCGGCGGAACAGGAGTAACAATCATGGCTGAAGCTGGTGCACGCCGTCCGTTTTTCCGTCGCCGCAAGACCTGCCCGTTCACGGGCGCGAATGCGCCGAAGATCGACTACAAGGATTCCAAGCTGTTGATGCGTTACGTCTCCGAGCGCGGTAAGATCGTGCCGAGCCGCATCACCGCCGTGTCCGCCAAGAAGCAGCGTGAGCTCGCGCGCGCCATCAAGCGCTCGCGTTTCCTCGGCCTCTTGCCGTACGTTATTCGCTAGTAGTTTGGTCCGCGGCGCTAGTGTCGCGGACCAGCATCTTCATAAGGCTTCCGGGTCGTCCGGTCGCCGATGGTTGGGGTCCAAGAAAAGACCTCTAACCGCTCGAAGGGAGCGGGACAGCTGATGATCGCGACACTTCTCATTGCTATCGCTGCAGGCTGCGCGTCGGCCTTGATGTTCGCCTCGATCATTTCGGGCGCGCTGATTTCGCTTGTGCTGTTTTATTTGGCGCCGCTGCCGCTGATGGTTGCTGCGCTCGGCTGGGGGCCGCTGGCTGCGACCATCGGCGGCATCGCGGCAGCGACGGGCCTCGGCGCGATGTTCGGCCTGCCCTATTGCATCGCCTTTGTGATCCCCGTGGCACTGCCCGCCTGGTGGCTCGGCCATCTCGCGTTACTCGGAAGGCCGATACCGAGCACCGACTCGGGCAATGGCGCCGCATCCCCTGCGCCGGCGCTCGAATGGTATCCCGTCGGCCGCATTCTGCTCTGGACCACCGGATTCGCCGTCCTGACCACGATGGCAGCGCTGCTTACGCTCGGCACCGATGCCGATACCATCACCGGCGCGCTGCGGCGGGGTCTCCTGAAAATTCTCGGTCCGCGTGAAACGTCATCATCAGGCGACGTCGATCGGTGGGTCGACGCACTTGCTGTAGTTGCGCCGCCCGCGGCGTCCATCATCACCATGCTGACGCTGACGCTCAATCTGTGGCTCGCGGCAAAGATCACGGCGACCTCCGGACGCCTGCACCGGGCGTGGCCGGATCTGAAGAGCGCGGCGCTGCCGCCGATGACGCTCGTTGCCTTATCCGTTGCGCTGGCCTTCTGTTTTGTCGGCGGACTGTCAGCGCTGCTGGCTCAGATCATCACAACGGCGCTGATGATGGCTTATGCACTCACCGGATTTGCCGTGCTGCACACGTTGACGCTGGCGCTGAAAAGCCGCGCCTTCTGGCTAAGCTGCGCCTACGCCGTTGTCGTGGTGTTCGGCTGGCCGGTGCTGGCGATGGTCGCACTTGGCCTGGCCGATGCCGTGTTCGGATTTCGCGAGCGCTTTCTGCGCGGAAGACCACCGCCCCTCACCGCAGCCTGAAAATCCTTCATCAACCGAAACTGCAATAGACCTTAGAGGAGAACGAATATGGAAGTCATTCTACTGGAACGCGTCGCCAAGCTTGGCCAAATGGGAGAAGTCGTCCGTGTCAAGGACGGGTTTGCCCGCAACTTTCTCTTGAAGCGCGGCAAGGCGCTGCGCGCCACCGCCGACAATCGCGCCAAGTACGATGGTATGAAGGCCGAGCTCGAGGCCAACAATCTCAAGGCCAAGTCCGAAGCCAGCAAGGTGGCAGACAAGATCGATGGCCGTGATATCGTGATCATCCGCCAGGCTTCAGAATCCGGTCAGCTGTTCGGCTCGGTGTCGGTGCGCGACATCGTCCTCGCCTTGGAGGCCGATGGCGTCAATGTCAGCCGTCCGCAGGTCTGGCTTGATTCGCCGATCAAAGTG
>JBJMTR010000371.1:0-3528 GCA_045811565.1 Bradyrhizobium sp. | reverse complement strand
GCGCTCGAGAAATCCCTGCATCAGCCGCTGCGGCTCGCCGGTCCGGAAGGACTGCCCGAACACGCCGACGCTCAGGTTGACGGATTCCGTCAGCGGCAGTTCTTCCCATTGCCGCAGCAGCGTTTTTTGCGTGCGCAGCGCCTCGGGGCCGCATTCCAGCAGCGACTTCACGGTGTGCTCGACCGCGGCGTCGAGACCGCCTTGCGGCGCCACCATGTCGACCAGGCCCCAGGCGAGCGCGGTCGGCGCGTCGATCGTTTCCGCCGTCATGATCAGCCAGCGGGCGCGGCCCCAGCCGATCAGCCGCGGCAGCAGCGCGGCATGGATCACGGAGGGGATACCGACCTTAACCTCCGGCATGCCGAACTTGGCATCGTGGGCGGCAATCCGGAAATCGCAGGCGGCGGCGACTTCCAGACCGCCGCCGAGGCACCAGCCGGGCAACCGCGCAATCACAGGCGCCGGAAACCGGCGCACGGCTTCACAGAGGTCGCGCAGGCGCGTGATGAATGCTTCCGCGGATTTCTGGTTGAGGTGCGCCATTTCCTTGATGTCGGCGCCGCCGATCATGCTCTTCTCGCTTTGGCCGGCCAGCACCAGCACGCGGATGTCACTGTCATCCGCGAGCTTCTCCAGCCCCTCGCGCACGCCGTCAGTGACGGCGGAACTGAGGATATTGAGCGAACCGGCGTTGCAGATGGTCAGGCGAATTACGCCGCGCGGGTCGCGATCGATGCCGCAATGGGGGTTGAGCATTTCCATGGAACTGTCTCGGGATAGAGGTGGGTCGCGCCACTTCCGGGACAAAGCGCGGGCTTGTCAAGGGACGGGAAGGCGGGCGTTGCGGGGAGTAGGCGGATGCAATAAAATGATGACCATCATTCAAACGGAGCCGTCATGACCATCGTGGACAGCATTGATCTTTTCTCGCCCGCATCCCGCCGGGAGCGCTTGGTCGACTGGCAGTCGCCGGAGGAGGCGGCCAGGGCCGCCGCTGGGATGTCCGGGCTGGAGGTGATGCGTGCGCTCCGCGACGGCATCCTGCCGCCGCCGCCGATGGCGCGGCTGATCGGTTTTCGGATGCGCGTCGCCGAGCCGGGCCGAATCGTGATGGAACTGGAGCCGCACGAAGCCCTCGAGAACACCATCGGGCTGTTGCATGGAGCGACGGCCGCGGCCCTGCTCGACACTGCGATGGGTTGTGCGGTCTCCACCATGCTGCCGGTGGGCCAGGGCTCTGTCACGCTTGACCTCAAGCTGAGCTACCTGCGGCCGTTGTCGGTCCGCTCGGGCACGATCGAGGCCGAAGGCAGGCTCATCAAGCTTGGCCGTCAGACCAGTTACACCGAGGGCTTTGTTCGCGACGGAGCCGGCAATCTTGCGGTGCACGCAACCGCGACCTTTTCCATGATCCGCGAGCCCGCAAGGCCGAAATAGATGCAGCTTTTCCCGCGCACAACTGCTATTATATGACCGCAAACATTTAATGAGACCGTTCATGCGCTATTCGAAAGAGCACAAGCAGGAGACCCACGCGCGGATCGTGAAGAAGGCCTCGGTGCGGCTTCGCGAGAAGGGCGCGCATGGCATCGGCGTTGCCGACCTGATGAAGGAAGCGGGCCTGACCCATGGCGGCTTCTATGCACATTTCGATTCGCGGGAAGCGCTGGTGATCGAGGCCTTTAACTATGCGATGGACCGCGCGAACGAGCGCTGGCGCAAGATTGCCGAGCAGACGCCCTCGGACAAGCGACTCTCGACCATTATCGAATCCTATCTGTCGCCGCTGCATCGCGATGATCCGGGCCATGGCTGTGCGGTCCCCTCGCTCGGCGCGGAGATCGCCCGTGAAAGCCCGAAGACCCGCAAGGCCTTCGCGGCCAAGCTGGAACAGATGATCGACATGATGGCGGATCAAATCCTCGACGTTCCCCGCAAGACCGCGCGCAAGCAGGCGATGGCCACGCTCGCGACCATGATGGGGACGATGGTGTTGTCCCGCATCGCCGGCAATGGCGAGTTCTCCGACCAGATTTTGGGCGCGGGCCGGGAAGCCGTGCTTGGCCGTGCGGCAGCACCGAAGCCGGTGCCGAAGAAGTCGCGCGCGAAAGCGCATTGACGTCATTGCGAGCCAACGGGTCGCGCGAATGCGCGCCCGATGACAGGCTCCGCGAAGCAATCCAGAATCGAACCGCGGCCGTAGTCTGGATTGCTTCGTCGCTTCGCTCCTCGCCATGACGTGGATGGAGGGCGACACGCAATTCAGCGCCCGCTAAACAGCGATCGTTCGCTTTCCACGGTCTCATAGATGTAATCGGCGACAGCGCGGATCCGCGCCAGGTCCTTGCTGTCGGCGTGCATCAATAGCCAAAAGGTACGCGAGATCGTGACCTCCCCGGGCAGCACCGGGCGCAGCTCAGGATGGGCGGTTGCCATGAAGTGGGGCAGTACCGCGATCCCGAAACCTGCGATGGTGGCGTTGAGCTGCGCGATCAGATTGGCGCTGCGGAACTTGGCGGAAATTTTTGGCGAGACCTGGGGCAGGTAGTCCAGCTCCGGCGTGAACAACAGCTCCTCGATATAGCCGACGAAACGATGTGCGGGCAGGTCGCCCCGGTTCGTGATCTTTGGGGCTCGGTCGAGATAGGTCGGCGCGGCGTAGAGCCCAAGACTGTAATCGAGCAGCTTGCGGCCGACGATCCTTCCTTCCTTGGGCATCGACAGGCTGATCGCGATATCGGCCTCGCGTTTGGAGAGGCTGAATAGCCGGGCGGTGGCGACGAGCTGAAGATCGACATCAGGGTACCGCTCGGTGAAGTTCACCAGCCGCGAGGCCAGGAAGTGGCTGCCGAAGCCGTCGGGCGCGCCGATCCGCACCGTCCCGGTCAAATGGGCGCGCGAGCCGCCGACCGCCTCCTGATTGGCTACGATGGTGGATTCCATCGCCTCAGCACTGTCGGCGACGCGCTGACCCGCTTCGGTCAGGAGATAGCCGCTCTTGCGGCGATCGAATAGTTTTGCCGAAAGATGGCGCTCCAGCCGGTCGACGCGTCGGATCACCGTGGCATGATCAACCGCGAGCTGTTTGGCGGCAGCCGAGACCGATCCGCCGCGCACGATCGCCAGCACGAAGCGGAAGTCATCCCAGTCGATCGTGCCGCCGCCTTGATCCAGCATTTCCGCACATCTATGGTGCAATATATCGGACTTGTATCCTACAAAATGCAGGTCAAAAAGAGCCCGTAAAGCGATCCAGCCGAGGTCTCAAGGAGAAGATTCATGCGCTCAATCGGACATTTCATCGGCGGCAAGGAGGTCAAGGGCACGTCAGGACGGACTGCGGACGTCTTCGAGCCGATGACCGGCGACGTCCAGGCCAAGGTTGCACTGGCATCCAAAGCGGATGTTCGTGCTGCCGTGGAGAACGCCAAGGCCGCGCAGGTAGAGTGGGCGAACACCAATCCGCAGCGCCGGGCGCGGGTGATGATGAAATTCCTCGAACTCGCCCAGCGCGATTACGACAAGCTC
>JBJMTR010000370.1:0-6457 GCA_045811565.1 Bradyrhizobium sp. | reverse complement strand
GGTCGAGAGCGACGTGATCAAGACCGGCAGCACGATCTGCTTCGCGCAAAGTCTGGTGAAAGCCGATGACGCGACCATCGCCCGCGCCAATGGAACGTTTCGGGTGGTGCCGAAGAAGCAATGACAGCGAGAGCTTGATGAGTTTTCTTCGGAGCGTCATCGCGCTCTATCTTTTTGTTTAAGCATGATCTCCGCGCAAGCGCTTTGCGTTTGTCGCGAGGGAAAACCGGTACCCACTTTGCGCTAACGCGGCCCTTCGGGTCCGGATCATGCTCTAACCAAAATGCCAGTCGCTGATTTCCATCACGAGATCGATGAACGTGCGCACCTTGGCCGACAACAACCGCGACGTCGGATAAACGATGTGGATCGGCAGCGGCGGCTGTTCGAATTTGGCCAGCACGATCTTCAGCCGCCCCTCTCTAAGCGAAGCGGCCGCCTGATAGGCCAGCACGCGGGTCAGGCCGCCGCCCGCTTCGGCATACTGGATCGCAGCGTCGGCGCTGTTGGAGGAAAATCGCGGCGCAGGTGAGACGCGAACCTCGCGGCCATTTTCGGCAAAGCGCCAGTCCGGCGCCGCGGTCATGGCGCCGAATTGAATCGTCTCGTGCGAGGCGATATCCGCAGGCCGCTTCGGCTCGCCGCGTACCCTGAGGTATTCCCGGGACGCCACCACGATCCGCCGCATCTCGCCGACGTGGCGCGCGACCAGCGTCGAATCCGGGAGGTGGCCGATCCTGACCGCAAGATCGACGCCCTCTTCCACCAGATTGATCATGCGGTCCGACAGCCTGAGATCGGCGCCAACTTCCGGATAGCGCTTCAGATAGGCCGACATGACAGGACTGACATGCAGGCGGCCAAAACCCATCGGCGCTGAGACCACCAGGCGACCGCCCGGTCGCGTGCGTTCGCTCTCGACCGAATCTTCGGCTTCCTCGATATCCGCGAGAATTCGGCGCGCGCGCTCCAGATAGCGCGAGCCGGCATCGGTCAGCGTCACCGATCGCGTGGTCCGCTGCAACAGCCGCGCGCCGAGACGATCCTCCAGCGCCGCGATCAGCCGCGTCACAGCGGAGGGCGACAACGCGAGCTTGCGCGCCGCGGGGGCAAACCCCTGCAGGTCGGCCACGGCGACAAAGGCTTGCATGGCGTCGATGCGATCCATCGCATTATTGCATATGATGCAATAGTATAGTGTCAATCCCCCTGATTGTTTAACTCCAGGAACGATCCATTTTGCTGGGACAAAGATTACCGCATGGTGCTCCGGCTTCGGGAGGCTCAGATGTCAGACGCTCACACCCATTCCAGCGATGTCGCGTTCACCCCGGCGGTGAAGGCGATCCAGGCCTGCAAGGGATCGCGCGAGGCCTATTCGCACGTCGAGCAGCATGGCGGCTGGCGCACCGAGGTCGACGAAAACCTCGCTGGTTTCCTGGCGGAGACCAACAGTTTTTATCTCGCGACCGCCTCGGCCTCCGGCCAGCCCTACATCCAGCACCGCGGCGGGCCCAAGGGGTTCATCAAGATCCTCGACAAGAACACCCTCGCCTTCGCCGACTTCAGCGGCAACCGGCAATACATCACGCAAGGCAACCTCTCGGAAAACTCCAAGGCGCATATCTTCGTGATGGATTACGCGCATCGCCGCCGCGTCAAGATCTGGGGCGAAGCGCGGGTGCTGGACGATGATCCGGCGCTGACGAAATCGCTGATGCCGCAAGGCTACAAGGCGCGGCCCGAGCAGGCCATCCTGTTCAGGATCGCGGCATGGGACACCAACTGCCCGCAGCACATCCCGCAAAAATTCGACGCCGCCGACGTGGCGACGGCGCTTGCCGCGCGCGAGGCGCGGATCGCCGAACTCGAGGCGGAACTGGCCGCATTGAAGGGCCAGCCCGCGGCGTAGGGTCAGGCTGCTTCTTGCAGCGGCGCCCAGGCGAACTCCGGATAGTATTGCCTCATCATCCGGTCGACATAGGCCGTGAGGTTTCCGAATTTTTCTGCCCGCTCGCGCAATGGCGAGGTGAAGTACGGCGTCAGGATTCCGGCAAGCGCCCCGAAGGCGGTGGCATCGGTGCCGCAGGGCTGCTCACCCATCAGATACGGCTTGTCGCCAAGCTGCACGGACAGCGCAAACAACGAACGGACGGCGAGATCGACGTCCTCATCCGGCGCGTGGCGGCCGAGACCGCACAGCAAATAGTTCTCGGCGACGCGGAATTGGGCGTCTTCGCGGAGCTTTTCGCGGATATGCTCGGGCGCGCCGTCGAAGAAATGCGCCGGCCCCCTGGCGAAGTTGTCGGCATCGATCCAGCGCGCTCCGACCAGCGCCCAGTAGACATGATGCTCGATCATCCGCTCAAACGCCCAGGCCTGCGCGCGCGCCTGCAAACTGAGGGGAGCGTCGAAGTCAAAGCCGTATTTGCCTTCAATATGCGCGCGGATGAAGATGGAATCGGCGATGCGCTCAGCCTCATCCTGGATATAGGGCAGCTGCCCCTTGGGAGAGCTGGGCGGCATCGCTTTCTCCTTGCGATAGGCAACACCGGCCATCTTCAGCTGGACCTCGGTCTTGGTCACGAACGGACTCATTTCCGGCAGGCCGAATCCCGCGCCAAAGCCATAGAGGGTGATCATGTGAAGGCTCCGATCTCACAAATTGACGCCCGACTTTAGCCGCCCCCTGCTGCCACCATGGTGTCAGCAGGAGCGAATTGGTTCGCCAGACGGACCCTTTGCGCCAGGCGGCGGCCCCAGAAAGCGAGGCGCTTCCGGGCAGCCGCCAGTATGGCGGCGATCGAACGGACGGCCAGTTCGGCGAGCGCCCACCGGAGGTCGCCGGAGATGCAGTGGATAGTGACCAGGTGTTCCAGCGCGAAAGTCTGGGCTCGCCTGAGCGTTCCGAGGCGGCTATCGAAGCCGGCCCCATCAAGACGAATCAGCATGGACAAATTCCCTTCAGTTGAGGTGTTGTCCTTTTATAGCCACCCCCTGCTGCCAACATCCTGTCAGCAGCGGAAGCCGCCCGAAGAAAAGAGAACGCCAAGGGACCAGCCATGAGACGTGCCGACCGGCTGTTTCAGATCATTCAGGTGCTCCGCCGCACCCGCAAACCGCTGACCGCGGATGCGATCGCGGCGGAACTGGAAACTTCAAAACGGACGATCTACCGCGACATCGCGACCCTGATCGAACAACGCGTGCCGATCCGCGGCGAGGCCGGCATGGGCTACATCCTGGAAAAAGGATTTGATCTGCCGCCGTTGATGCTGACGCCCGATGAGATCGAGGCCTGCGTGCTCGGCGCGTCATGGGTCACGGGCCATGCCGATCCGGCACTTGCCCGCGCCGCCCAAGACCTGATGGCAAAGGTGGCCGATACCGTGCCCGAGCGCCTGCGGCCGTTCGTGCTCGAGCCCGCAAGCCGCGCCCGGTCGCCATGGAACCGGGAGCCGGACCGCATCGACATGGTGCGGACACGGGCGCAGATCCACGAAGGCAAGAAGATTACGCTGAACTATCGCGACGAACATGGCCGCGACAGCGAACGCACGATCTGGCCGATCGCGGTCGGCTATCACGAAGCAGTGCGGCTACTCGCGGCATGGTGCGAGCTGCGCAAGGATTTCCGCAGTTTCCGGACCGATCGCGTGCTCGACGCCCTGTATCACGACGAAAAATATCCAGAGCGGCGCGATCTGCTCCGGGCGCGATGGCGAAGGAGCCTGGTGTGGGAGGCGCCGAAAGATACCTGATGGCCGGCAGCCGCGTTCCGCGCTACAGCGAGGGCATGAAAAACGCTACGGAAATCGAAGGCCCGTGCCAGGCCTGCGGCGCCTGCTGCTGCTATTCGCAAAATTGGCCACGCTTCACCACCGAGGATGATGCGCAGCTCGATCTGATTCCGGAAAAATTCGTCAACCAAAGGCTTTCGGGGATGCGCTGCGACGGTGACCGCTGCTCGGCACTATCGGGCGAGATCGGCGTGGCGACCCGTTGCGAGATCTACGCGGTGCGGCCCGAGGTCTGCCGCACCTGCTTGCCCGGCGACGCCGAATGCGCGATGGCCCGGAAAAGGCACGGGCTGCCGGTGTTGACCTAACTCACATCTCGTCGTCCTGCGAATGCGGACGAATTCATCTCGACGGCAGTGAGCGAGCGTCTACACCGTCACACCTTCTGCGACATCCTCGTCAACCTCATCCACGATCGGCGCGAAGGTCGAAAGCGGCTTGGTTGAGAGCGTGATCGGTTTACGGTGGGAAGACGACGTCGCGAGCGTGGCCGGTTCGCGAGACAGCGCGTAGAGGGTAGAGCCGACGCGGCCGCCGAAATGAATCAGATCGCGTTCGCTGCAGCTTGCGGCGATCGAGAGTGCAAGCGAATGCAAATGGCTGCGGCGATAGCAGAACAACGCCAGCATGGCGCGGACGTCGGAAGCGACGCTCTCGACGAGGCGGGGCAGTCCGCTCGCACTGGCGCGGTACATTTCGCCGAGCAGTTCGTCCCGCACCGGACAGAAATCGTTCTCGAAGGCGTCGCGGCTTGAAAACATTGCAGTTCTCCCTCGTTTGGAAGATGCAGTGCAATTCTCTAACGAAGGGTTAACCACGGAACCGGGTAGTCGCCCGGGTGATTGCTATCTGAAGGCGAATCGGAAATCGCGCCAATGATTCGGATCAGAACCCTGAAAACGGCGGGCTGACACCGCCACGATCAATTCGCGGCCATGAAGATCGAGAGCCCGAAACCGGTGAGATGGTGCAGCGCCTGATCGACCCCGATCAGGGTCCAAAACCATGGATGCTCCTGCTCGAGCGTCACGCCAAACCTCGAGGCGCAGATCCCCTTGGCACGGTCGACCGCGATGTGAATGGCGAAGTCGACAAAAGCGACGAACCAGAATCGCGGCGCCACGGCGAGAATCAGCAATAGCGCCACGGCGAGGTGCACGAGGCAGTGCGCCAACAGCGGCATCGCCCAGCCGATCTTCTGGTCCTTGCCAATCGCCATCCAGGAATTTTGCAGCATGAAGTCCGCGATGATGTGCTTCACCGTGAGAAGCAGCATCCATCCGACCAGCGCACCAACCGAAACAGACGACGACATTGAGGGAAACAACAAAGCTGACGCCCTTTGCTGGGACTGACGAGGAGTGGCTGGAGGAAACTGCTAGGCTGTCAGCGCAATTATTTCTCAACCCGGACTGTTCGAACGCCGCTGCCTTTTATGGCATCTCCCGGGCCGGAATGCACCTGTGGGTAGTCTGAAAATCGCAGGGTGTGACCTAACGGCGATACTCCTGCGGCATCGCCACACAACTTCCGAGGTTAATCTTACCCGTGGGGCCGCTTTGCAACCCGGCCCAAGCGGCGTATCATCCCCCGCCAGGAGAATTGTCTATCTTTTTTAGGCATTTAGAAATTTTATCAGGCCGGGCTTCACCCTGGCTACGGCATCCGCGACCAAGTGTGAAATCATGCGCCCTGAAGCCCCTGCACAACCTGCGGAGCTACCACCTCCCCGGTCGCGGGTCGTCAAAAACAACCGCACCCAGATCATCCTGTTTTGCATCCTGACCGTAATCCTGACCGCCGCAACGGTTTGGGGTGGCCGGGTCTGGCTGCGCAATTCCGAAACGCTGGTCTTCGCCGTCGGCGACGCCAACGGGCCGGAAGCCCGCTTCGCCGCCAAGCTTGCCGCAGTGCTCAAGAACAACTCCTCGCAGCTGCGGCTCAAGATCACACCCAATGCGGACAATGCCAAGGCGCTGGCGCAGTTCGATCGCAAGCAGGCCAATCTCGCCGTGCTGCGCACCGACGCGAAAATCCCGCCGCGCGCACGGGCGCTGGCAATCCTCGAACATGACGTGGTGCTGGTGCTAAGTCCCGCCGGCAAGAAGATCAAGTCGCTTGCTGATTTGAAGAAAAAGAAGATCGCCGTTATCGCCGACGGCGAAAGCAACGTAAGCTTCGTCCGCAGCGCTCTCGAACTCTCCGATGGCCCCGAGGCCGCGGCAGGGGTCCAGATGGCACCGCCGAATACGAGCTTCGATAAACTGTTCGCCTCCGGCTTCGGCGCCGTGGTTGCGATCGACCACGCCTCGAAGATCGTGAAAGACAAGCGCTACGAGCAATATGCCAGGCACGGCGGCTTCACGCTGAATGCGATCGACGCGGCGAAGGTGCTGGCCAGAAAACATCCCACCATCTCGGAAGAGACGGTGACAACAGGCATGTTGTCCTCCTCCCCGGAGGTCCCCAACGAGGATGTCGCCACCATCGGACTGCAGTGGCTCCTGGTTGCGCAATCGGAGCTGCCGACGACCACTGCCGGCGAGCTTTCGCGCATCGTCTACGAGAACAAGGCCGAGCTGGCGCTCGCCGACGGCTTCGATTCCAAGATCGAACCGGCGGATACCGACAAAGACGCCTTCATCGTCGCCCATCGG
>JBJMTR010000369.1:0-6153 GCA_045811565.1 Bradyrhizobium sp. | reverse complement strand
GTCGAGCCGCGGCTGTCGAATGTCGGCTCGACCAGGTCGCGCGGCTTGAAATTCGGCGTGTCGGAATTGGAGATATTTTCGGCCAGCACCCGCTGACGCTCCTGGTGCCACTGCATCTTGGTGCGCAGCCCCGACAGGATCGGAAGATCGTTTATGGCCATCGGCAACCGCCCCCCGTTAACTTCTGGGGCCACGCCCCGAGCTAGGCAGAATTTGCCCGGTGTATGGTTAACGGCCGGTTAAATTGTTCCGCTTCGCCGCGACCGCCGAGCGATTACGGCGCTGAATCGATGTTTGGCAGCGATACGAGCGCATTTTCGCCACGAAAACTGCGTTAACCAGCAGGGGCCGATGCGGCCCCGGCCGCTCAGAAGTCGTTTTGGATCAACCGATTCTTGGTCTATTAATTAACGGGGACGGCAGTGACTGCCGTGGGGAATTAAGAAATAAGTTCTCGGGCGTGATTCGCCGCCGGACGGGTTGTCTTAGGGCACGTCCGTCGAAGCCAGCATGTGAGGACGGCCCATGGCCGCGGACCAAAGTATGCAGACGCAGACACTGACATTCCTCTTCGCTTTCATCGCCGTGCTGGCGTTGATCGCGGTTGCAGCCTGGCTGGTCCGCCGCTTCGCCGGCAATCGCCTTGGCGCCAATCCGAACCGCGGGCGGATGCCGCGGCTGGCCGTCATCGACGCCGCCGCCGTGGATGGCCGACGCCGGCTGGTGCTGGTCCGGCGTGACAATGTCGAGCACCTCCTGATGATCGGCGGTCCGAGCGACATCGTGGTGGAGCCCAACATCGTGCGCGCGATGCCGGCCCGCGATCAGATGCCGCGACCGGCGGTCGCCGGCGAGCCGCCGCCCCGGATCGCGCCCCTGCCCGATGCCGCCTGGAGCGATAGCGAGGCTGCAAGAACCGATGTAAGGGCCGACATGTTCGATCACGCGGAACCGCAAATACCCGAGCCGCGGCCGTCGCGCCCCTCTTTTGCCGACGAAGTGCGCCGCCCGGCGGCGCCGCCCTTACCGGAACGCCGCGGCGATCAGCTGTCAGCTTTTTCGCCGGAGTCGCTCGGCGGCCGTCCCGAACGCACCGAACCGATCCCGCCGCGGCTGAGCCGTACCGAACCCGTGGTGCCACGTCCGCTACGTTCGAGCGAGCCGCCGAAGGTGCCGCCAACCCGCGCACCCGAACGCGCTGCGGCGCCGCCGCCGTCACCTCCACCGGCCGCGCCGGCTCCGCCGCAATCCAGCGCCGACCAAAATCTTGCCGAGATGGCGCAGCGGCTGGAAGCCGCCTTGCGCCGGCCGGCCGGTGAAACCGCGGCGCCACCTGTGGCTCCCGAGCCGCCGCCTGCCCGCCCGCCGCGCAACGAGACTCCCGCGCCCGCTCCGCAGAAGAGCGGCTTTGAAAATCTCGAAGACGAGATGGCGTCACTGCTGGGCCGCCCAAAGAACTCTTCGTGAGGCCGGCGACATTTCCGCGTAGAGTTTTATTTCTTGCCCTCGTAATATCAGCCGGTTCGCTGGCGGTTCCCGCGTTCGCGCAGGACATCAGCATCAATCTCGGCCAGGGCAATGGCGGCGTCACCGAGCGTGCGATCCAGCTGATCGCGCTGCTCACGGTGCTCTCGATCGCGCCGTCGATCCTGATCATGATGACATCGTTCACGCGCATCGTCGTGGTGCTGTCGCTGCTGCGCACCGCATTGGGCACCGCGACCGCGCCGCCGAATTCCGTGATCATCGCGCTCGCGATGTTTCTGACAGCCTTCGTTATGGGCCCTGTACTGCAAAAATCCTATGATGACGGCATCAGGCCTTTGGTCGCCAACCAAATGGGCGTCGAGGACGCGCTGCAGAAGGCCTCGGTGCCGCTGCGCGGCTTCATGCAGAAGAACGTACGCGAAAAAGACCTGAAGCTGTTCATGGATCTCTCCGGCGAACAGCCGCCGGCAACGCCGGACGAGATGTCGCTGCGCATCCTGGTGCCGGCTTTCATGATCTCCGAACTGAAGCGCGCCTTCGAGATCGGCTTCCTGCTGTTCCTCCCCTTCCTGATCATCGACCTCGTCGTCGCCTCCGTGTTGATGTCGATGGGCATGATGATGCTGCCGCCGGTCGTGGTATCGCTGCCGTTCAAGCTGATCTTCTTCGTCTTGGTCGACGGCTGGTCGCTGGTGGCGGGAAGCCTGGTGCAGAGTTACGGGGGGTGAGCGCCCTGCCACATCAGGGCAACGCGATGTCGGCGAGCACCGGAAGATGATCGGAATATGCGCGGGCCTTGCGGTCGGTCCAGGCGTGGATGATGCGTCCGCCCGGCGCGGCGTAAATCCGGTCGAGCCGAAAAATCGGAAAGCGCGAGGGAAATGTCCGCAGTCCGGTTCGCGCCGGACAATGCTCCGCCAAGACTCCCCTTACAGAGTTCACCCAGAACCAGTCGTTGAAGTCGCCGACGACGATCGTCGATGGCGTCTCGATCAAGTCAGCGATCGCGTGTGCCTGGGCGTGGCGTTCGCGGATACTCAGTCCGAGATGCGTCGCAACGATCGTAACGTCGCCGATCGGCGACTGAATGTGCGCCGAAATGGCCCGCCGCGGCTCCCGTTCCTGATAGGAGACGTCGGTTATTTTGGGGGTCCAGGCAAATGGCCATCGGCTCAACAGGACCTGACCATAATCGCCGTCTTCGGTGACAATCGAACGGGCTTCCGCGCTGTGCTCGCCGACAGCCTTCACAAGACGTTGGAACGGATCGTCGGCGCGCCCACGGGAATCGACCTCCTGCAAGGCGGCGATATCAGGGGACCACTTTCGAATGACCGAACAGACACCATCGAGGTCGAAGCTCGGATTTAGCTTGAATGTGCCATGCACATTCCAGGTCATGACCCGTACCGTCCCCGTCACGGTCGGCGCCCTGATAACCAGGTGACGAGGAACTGAACGCCGAGACAAACCGCAATCCAGATCACGATGGTCAGGCCGAGCAATAGCGCACTCGACCAGGAGGCGTTCCTGGCAAAGTCACCGATCTGGGCGCCCAGCGCCGCCATGGTAATGATGCCCGGCAACATTCCCAGGATCGTGCCCGCAAGGAAATCGGTCAGTCTCAATTTACTCGCCCCGGCGAGCAGGTTCACCAGCGAAAATGGGGCGATCGGCACCATCCGGATCATCGCGATTGCCAAAATACCTTCGCCGACAATTCGGCTTTGAAGCCGCAAAGCGCGTTTGCCGAGAAGCGATTGAAGCCGCTGTTGTCCAAGTTGGCGGCCGATGACGAACAGGACAAGCGCGCTCAGAAGCACACCAGCCGTGGCGCTCAGTGCTCCCATCCAGGGTCCGAGCGCCGCCGCCGTCGCGGCGATCAACACGATCACCGGAAACACCACCAGCCCGCCCAACACAAAGGCGGCGATTGCGAGCAGCGGGGCAAAAGCGGAATGAGATTGCCGGGAGATGATGCCTGAGATCAGTCCGGCATCCGCGTAGTTGCTGAGCGAGGTGTACCGCCAGGCCAGCGCCAGGCCGATAAGCGAGGTGACTATTCCTGCGACGGCCAATCCGGTCTTTATGGTCCACATTCGTCGCGCCGCTCTCTCCAGATTGAGCGGCTGCCTCGGATCGGCGATCGGCTGAACGATCTCCGTCATTGCCCGAAGCGATACATGCTTCGGATCGATAGGCAGCAGCACCACTCTCCTGTCGGACGCCGACAGGCCATCCAGAAACGCGAAAAGCTCACTCTCCTCCGCCGCGATTTGATCCGGTGCCAATGCGCAAAAATGCCCGATAAGCTTTCTCCGGAGCGTGCGGATGAAATCGCGGTGATCCTCGCATGTGGCCTCAAACACGAGGTCGCATTCGCTATCTGCCCCCATGGAGCGATTGTTGAGATTGGCCGAACCGATACGAAGCAGATCGTCGTCAACGATCATGACCTTGCTGTGAACCATCACGGCCGAAGACGAATGTGAGCCTCTCGCCAATGGATAGAGAATTCGAATCCTGTCCATCACGCCCGCCGAAACCAACGGACCAATGAAAGCGCCCCTGCCACCCTGCATGGCTTGCGTCTCCAGCCATGACGAGTGCATCTTCGGCGCGACGATCAAAACCCGCAGCGAGGGCACCTCGATCATGCGCCGTGCAAGCGTCCGCGTGATATCCGCTGAGCTCGAATTGATTCTCGACGTAAATGAATCGGTTTGCAGCCTTTATGGAACGTTCGAAAAGGCGAGCGACCTCGCGCACGCCTGGCCGGCCTCGGACGCCGAGCTCCGTCCGCGCGATGCCGGCGCGCATGTCGCGGACGTCGACCGGCACGGAGGCGGGCCAGTGCTCTCCATGTACCGGCTCAAAGGCTTCCGCATGACATCCGGCGGATATCCATCTGGCCGTCGCGAGCTCACCAAGCGCTTTCGCAGCTTCGCCGTCGACCATGCATTGGACATCGTGGAACGGTGAGTAGGACTTTCCATCGGGACCTCTACGGCAGGCATGGTCGACCAGATGGTCGCCGGTATCCCAACGCCGGATCGTCAAATCCAAACCACCTACAAATCCGACAGCATTGTCGATGACGACGATCTTCTGATGCTGAGCCGATCCCAGGGGCAGCCTCGAATCAAGACAGAATCGTACTCTGCCTCCGGTACCCGAGATGAGCTTGTCTGCGGAATTCCACTCCCGCTCAGCCGCGTATAACGCAGCAAAATCCCAGATCAGGATGTCGATCCGCAGTTCCGGCTTGGCCCTTAGCAAGGCCTTGAGGAACGGGGCCAGTGCGATCGGAAGTCCGTCATCGGCGCGGCCTGACGGCCCGACCAGGCTTGTCTCACTATGAATATCCCACCCGATGATCTGCACGTGCCGCTCTGCAACGCGAAGGGCATCCCTGACGGCGCCAAAGTATTCCGCGGCGTCCGTGAGAACTGCCACCCGATTGGCTTCGCACGTTCTCCAGACGGTGTCGCCGGGCACAAGGATGGCTGAACGTTCGAGCAGTTGATACCTCGGCAAAGTGGCGGTGTACGGCCTATTCATTCAGTCAATAGCGTCCAGCGCTAACCGGACGACTTGATCAAACGCTCAAGAGAAGACCGCGTTCCAACACAAGCGGGCGGCAAAACGCCCGTACCTAGGTTGCTTCAGGCGAAGGTTAGGTGGACGATCTGGCCTTTCGAAGCGCCACTCCGACGATAAAAGATTGGCCAGCGCCCGCTCTGCCAGGGTGCGGCTTTTGGCGGTCAGCCTACCCGCAGTCGGCTAATCTTTTTCGCGCGGCTGCAGCCGAACGCGGTTGGGATCAGCTCTCAGGGAGCGTTCGGGCGCAAAAACACTCCGTACAGCGGATCGATCATCGAGCCGCCTCAGCAGTTCGTACGATCCGAGATTCACGAATGTGCGCTTTACGTCGGACCCTGACGGATGATCCCGGCTGAGAATGAGCGTGGCCTCGAAGTCCAGCTCAGGCGCCTGTTCCGCTCTCCCTGAGCACGAAGCGATCGCTCCGTTGCATGTCCCCGTGAGCTTTATTTCCACCTCGTCAACACCGAACACGGTGGGCTGGCCCGCGGCGTGCCTCCTGGTCGTCAGTGTAGCGCTAAATCGGTTTTCATCGATCTCGTATGAGCCACGGTACGTGATTGCGCTGTCGCCGCCTGATATCTTGCCGTTCGCAAGATAGACAATTCCGGTGCCCTGGCCTCGCGAAGTCCTGAACCATGCTGCATATTTGCCATCTTTGAGCACGGAAAAACGCTCGCACAGGGAGAATTAAGACTTGATGGTAACTAGCAGGTGCCGCGCTTGATGCCAGCGAGGCGTCGCGCAATAGTTAACGATCCAGAAAAAGGCGCGTTAGAAATTGTCCCAGGCATCGATTGGCGCAAAGCACGACGTGCAATTCGTTCCAGCCGCGCGCTCATGACCGGCGTTAACCCTATCGCCAGTCTTCTGCCACGACTGTCCCGGCCAGTTCACTTCTGCCGCTAAGCCGCCTTATTGGATCCTAGGAATTGTTCTCGGATTTTCGGAAGATTGCTCCCGTGTGGCTTTGGTCGAGGATCCTCGTTCGGAAAGCGTGAGATCATGATGAGAGCGACTCTCATCCTCGTTGGCCTCGGTACACTGGTTGCTATGGAGCTC
>JBJMTR010000368.1:0-5918 GCA_045811565.1 Bradyrhizobium sp. | reverse complement strand
GGCCGCGTGAGCGCAAAGCGGGCGCCGGTTTTCCGATCAGGTTATGCTCAGGCAATGAGGTGGAGCGCGGTGGCGCTCCAGACACAGCATCGACGGGGGAACCATGTCAGCACCACGCGATAAATTCGGCAGGCCGATCGTTGTCGTCACCGGCATGGGCATTGTGACGTCGCTCGGCGCCGGCAAGGCCGACAATTGGGCAAAGCTGACGGCGGGTGAATCGGGCATCCGCACCGTCACTCGTTTTCCGGTGGACGGCCTGAAGTCGACGATGGCCGGAACGATTGATTTCGTCAGCGTCGATCCCTTCACGTCGACCGGTCTTTCCGAACGTCTCGCCGAGATGGCCACCGACGAAGCGCTCGAGCAGTCGGGCATCGGCCGCAAGGGTGATTTCCCGGGACCGCTGTTTCTTGCGGTCGCGCCCGTCGAGACCGAGTGGCCGCAACGCCTCGAACTCGGGCGGGCCTGCGCAAAGACAGACGTGCAATATTCCGATCTGCTGCGCGTGGCCGGCGGCGGAAAATTTACGGATTATCACCACCGCTTCATGTTCGGCTCAGTAGCAGCTCAGCTCGCCGAGACATTCGGCACCAAGGGATCGCCGATTTCGCTCTCCACCGCCTGCGCGTCCGGTGCAACCTCAATCCAGCTCGGCGTTGAAGCAATTCGCCGCGGCGAGACCGACGCGGCGCTCTGCGTCGCGACGGATGCCTCGATCAACCCGGAAGCGATGGTGCGCTTTTCACTGCTGTCCGCCCTGTCGACGCAAAATGACCCGCCGCAGGCGGCGTCAAAGCCGTTCTCGAAGAACCGCGACGGTTTTGTCATGGCAGAAGGCGCAGGCGCCCTGGTGCTGGAAAGCTACGAGGCCGCGATGGCGCGCGGCGCATCCATCCTGGGCGTGGTCGCCGGCTGCGGAGAACTGACCGACTCGTTCCACCGCACCCGGTCAAGCCCGGACGGCAAACCGATCATCGGCTGCGTACGGAAGGCCTTGGCGGATGCAGGCCTTAGACCTGAGCAGATCGATCACATCAATGCGCACGGCACCGCGACCCCGGAAAACGACAAGATGGAATATCTCGGCATCGCCGCCGTATTCGGCGAACGCGCCAAGGAAGTTCCGGTCTCGTCGAATAAATCCATGGTTGGCCACACGATTTCGGCCGCAGGTGCGGTCGAAGCGGTCTTCTCGCTGCTGACGCTTGAGCATCAGCGTATCCCGCCGACCATCAACTACGATATTCCGGATCCGGCAATTCCATTCGACGTGGTCGGCAACAAGGCGCGCGACGCCCGCGTCACCGCGGTGATGTCCAACTCGTTTGGCTTCGGCGGGCAGAATGCTTCGTTGATCCTGACGCGCGAGCCGGTCTAGCAAGGGCGGCTCTCAAAACACGATGAACCGCCTGCTCCTGCGCACCAAAGCGCGCCTTCGCGACGCCGCCAAGCCGATGACCGAGGCGGCGGTGGGCGCACTGACGATCGCCTTGCTGCGCACGACGCGCTATTTCGATCCGTTCAAGACCGCCAACTTCTTCGGCCGCGTCTCGCAATTCATCGGCCGCAGGCTGCGTGAAGACGGGATCGGCCGCGAGAATCTCAAGGCGGCTTTCCCGGAAAAGTCACCCGAGGAGATCGAAAGAATCCTGACCGGCGTGTGGGACAATCTCGGCCGCATCGGCGCTGAATTCGCGCATCTCGACCACATCTGGGACTATGACCGCGATCATCCCGAAAACAGCCGTATCGAATTGCCGGCACGGACCATCGAACTGTTCGACCAGATCAGGGATGACGGCAAGCCGGCGCTGATTTTCGCAAGCCATCTCGGCAATTGGGAACTGCCGGCGCTGGCAGCCGTCGCGCACGGACTCGATACCGCCATCCTGTTCCGGCGGCCGAACATCGAGTCCGCCGACCGTGCCATCGAAAGAATCCGCTCGGTCAAGATGGGCACGCTAATTCCGGCCGGACGTGACGCGCCGCTTCGCCTGGGCCAGGCCCTGCAGCAAGGCCAGCACGTCGCCATGCTGGTCGATCAATATCTCACCAATGGCGTCGAGGTCACTTTCTTTGGCCGCAAGACCAAGGCCAACCCAATGCTCGCCCGCCTGCGACGACAGGTCGAATGCCCGATCCACGGCACGCGGATCATCCGCCTGCCCAACAATCGCTTCCGCGCCGAGGTATCGGAGGAAGTCCAGCCGGTGCGCGATGCCTCCGGGCAAATCGATATTCAGGGAACGATGCAGGCGGTCACCAATGTGATCGAAGGCTGGGTCCGCGAATATCCGGAGCAATGGCTGTGGCTACACCGAAGGTGGCGATAGGACGCGCCCCATCGACATCGTCATTCCGGGATGGTGCGTAGACACCAGACCTCAGATGCGCAATTGCGCAGCGGGGAATCTCGAGATTCTCCGATGTGCAATTTCACATCGTAGTTCGATGCTATCGCATCGCCCCGGAATGACGCTTCGCATCACTTCCCCGTCTTCACCTTGGTCCAGAGGCGGTTGATGACGCGCTGCGTGGCGGGGTCGCGCGCGGTGATCACGAACAGCTTCTTCAGCGTCGCTTCATCCGGATAGATGTTCTTGTCGTTGAGAACCTTGGGATCGATCAGCTTCTGGCTCGCCAGATTGCCATTTGCATAGGACAAAAAATCCGAGTTCTTGGCGGCGACATCGGGCCGGTAGAGGTAGTTGATCAGCTCATAGGCTTCGGTGACGTTCTTGGCGTCGGCCGGGATCGCCAGATTATCAAAGAACATCTGTGCGCCTTCTTTCGGAATGGTATAGCCGATCTCGACATCGCTTTTGGCTTCCGCCGCGCGGCTGCGCGCCTGCATGACGTCGCCCGACCAGCCCACTACGAAGCAAATCTCGCCTGACGCCAGCCCGCTCAGATATTCCGATGAGTGAAACTTGCGGACATAAGGCCTGATCTTCATGACGAGATCGGCCGCCTTTTCGAGGTCGGCCGGCTTGGTCGAATTCGGATCGATCCCGAGATAGCTCAGCGCTGCGGGCAGGATGTCGTCAGCGGAATCCAGCATGTGGATGCCGCAATCCTTGAACTTCGCGAGATTCT
This sequence comes from Bradyrhizobium sp., assembly GCA_045811565.1. Classification (GTDB taxonomy): domain Bacteria; phylum Pseudomonadota; class Alphaproteobacteria; order Rhizobiales; family Xanthobacteraceae; genus Bradyrhizobium. Next base: position 2,819 of record JBJMTR010000368.1, on the reverse strand, counting down.
CCGGCTTGAACACGATGTCCCAGCTGTCGATCCTGGCGTCAGGTCCGAGAATCTTCTGCGCCACCGTGACGTTGTAGCCGATCCCGGTGGTGCCCCACATGTAATTGGCGCCATAATTGTTGCCGGGATCATAGGTCGCAAGCTGCCTGGTCACGAAGGGCCAGGCATTGGCGAGGTTCGGCAGTTTCGACTTGTCGAGTTTCAAAAAGATTTTTGCGCTGATCTGGCGCTGCAGGAAATACCCGGTGGGCACGACGACGTCGTATCCTGACCTTCCCGCCAGCAGCCGCGTCTCCAGCGTCTCATTGGCGTCGAAGGTATCGTAGACCACCTTGATGCCGGTTTCTCTCGTGAAATCCTCCAGCACCCCCGGCGCCATGTAGTTCGACCAATTGTAGAAATTGACCGTACGCTGCTCGGCGCTGGCAAACGGCGAGAACAACAGAACCGCAATCGCGCTGACGACACGAATTTGATTGCGGATCCGGTCTCGCATCGCGTTACCCCTTCCGGCGGCGCACCGCGTCCGATAAACGCTCCAGCGCGGTGTCCAGCGTCGCGTCCTTCTTTGCAAAGCAAAAGCGCACGACCGACGTCACGGCGTCCTGCTCGTAGAAGGCCGAGACCGGGATCGCCGCAACCTTGTAGTCGGTTACGATGCGCCTGCAGAAAGCTTCGTCGGTCTCGTTGAGTCCGAGCGGCGACAGATCGACGGTCAGGAAGTACGTGCCCTGCGATTTGAGAACCGGAAAGCCGATGCTCTTCAGTCCCTTGGTGAGACGGTCCCTGCTCCGCGCCAGACCTTCACGCATATCGTAAAAATACTCGGCCGGCTTATTAAGCCCGTAGGCGACCGCTGCCTGAAGGTTGGGCGCCGTGGTGAAGGTGAGAAACTGGTGCACCTTTGCCGCCACGCGCAACAGCGGCGGCGCAGCGCAGACGAAGCCGATTTTCCACCCCGTCAGCGAAAAAATCTTGCCCGCGCTACCGACCTTGATGGTGCGCTCGCGCATGCCGGGGATGGCGATCAGCGGAATATGTTCGCGGCCGTCGAAAACGACGTGTTCCCAGACCTCGTCACAGATCGCGACCGTGTCGAATTCCTGGCAGAACCGCGCCAGGAGTTCCAGATCTTCCCGCGGATAGACGACGGCGGCCGGATTTAGCGGATTGTTGAACAGCACCGCCTTGGTCTTGTGGCTGAAGACGCTTCGCAGCATCTGTTCGGTCAGCCGCCAATTCGGCGGCTCGAGCCGCAACAGCCGCGGGATGCCGCCGGCCTGACGGATGATCGGCAGGTAGGAATCGTAGACCGGCTGGAACACGACGACCTCGTCGCCCGGCTCTACCACGGCAAGGATGGCCGACGTCAGTGCTTCGGTGCCGCCGGAGGTCACCATCACCTCGGTCATGGGATCGAGGTCGAGGCCGTGCCAGCGTCCATAATGCGCCGCGATCGCCTGCCGGAGTTCCGGAATGCCCATCATCGACGGATATTGGTTGTAGCCATTCACCGAGGCGTCCGCGGCAGCGCGGCGAATGTCTTCCGGTCCGGGATCGTCGGGAAAGCCTTGGCCGAGATTGATCGCGTTGTTGTCGCGCGCAAGCTGCGACATCGCCTCAAAGATCGTGACGGGAAGGTCCGCGAAGACCTTGTTCATGGAGGTCATTTTCCAGGAAAGTCCTTGGCAAAGATCAGCCGCCGGTCTTGGTCGGCAATCCCGCAGCCTTCCAGCCTAATATGCCCCCCGCGAGGTGCTTGTCATAGGGAAGCCCGGCATCCTGCGCGGCCAACGATGCCGTCACGGAGCGCTTCCCGGAACGGCAAGCGAAGACCACCTGCCTGCCTTGGGGATCAGGAATATCGTTCGGGTCGAAGGTGGAAAGCGGAACGACGAGCCCACCGGGATAGGCCTCGGCGGCGACCTCGTTGGGCTCGCGGACATCGACGAGCAGATAGCGTCCCTCTGCCATCCCCCTCGATACGTCCTCCGGCATCAAATCGTGCACCTGGTGATCCGCCACGCATATCCTCCCAACGATGTGCTTAGAGCATGATCCGGAAAAGTGAACACCGGTTTTCCGAAAAGATCATGCTCAAACAAAAGGATAGAGCGGGATGACCAAGTCATCACGCTCTATGGGCTCCAGCCCTATTCGGCGCGCAAAGTCGCCTCTGGCGCGATGAAAATCAAGCGCCGCAAGCGGCCTAACACGCGCCAAAAACCTAGACGGTGACCTGCGTTCCGACCTCGACCACGCGGCCGGTCGGAATTTGGAAATAGTCGGTCGCATCATTGGCGGCACGGCTGAGCGCAATGAACAGGTGATCCTGCCAGCGCGGCATGCCCGAATGGGCCGCCGGCTTCAGCGCCCGTCGCGACAGGAAGAAGGAGGTCGACATGATGTCGAACTGCCAACCCAGCTTTCGCGCAATCGCCAGCGCTTTCGGTACGTTGGGCGATTCCATGAATCCGAAACGCAGCGTCACCTTCGAGAAGGTGGCACTGATCTCCTCGAGCCGGACGCGTTCGGCTGGATCGATGCGCGGCGTCGGCGCGGTTTCAATGGTGAGAATGACATTCTTCTCATGCAGCACTTTGTAGTGTTTCAGACTATGCATCAGCGCGGTTGGTGCGCTGGCGGGATCGCTGGTCAGAAATACGGCGGTACCCGACACCCGCTGCGGCGGCCGCTTCTCCAGCATCGTCACGAGGTCGGCCAATGGGAATTCCAGCTTGCGCGACTTCTCGAACAACAGCCTGCTGCCGCGCCGCCAAGTGTACATCAAGAGCATGATGATGGCGCCGAGTGCGAGC
>JBJMTR010000367.1:0-3759 GCA_045811565.1 Bradyrhizobium sp. | reverse complement strand
TTCAGCGCGACGCCATGGGCGATGATGCCGGGTTTTCCCAGCCGCGCGATGATACGGTGAGAGACATCGCCCGCGCCTTTGGAGGTGCCGCCTGACAGCACCAGCATATCGCTGGTCTCCAGCGCCTTGCGCATCGCGGATTCAAGCGCTTCTTCGTCGTCGGCAATCGCGCCGAGGAACACCGCCTCAGCGCCATTCTCGGTGATCGCCGCCGTGACGATCGCGCCATTGGTGTCGTAGATCGCCGCGGGACGCAGCGGGGTACCCGGCTGCACCAATTCGTCGCCGGTGGAGAGGATGGCGACGCGCGGCCGGCGCGCGACAGTGACTTGCGCAATCCCGCACGCCGCCAGCATGCCGATCTCGCGCGAACCGATAATGGTGCCGGCGCGCAGCAGCGCCTCGCCACGTGCGATGTCGGAACCGGCATAGGACACGAATTGTCCCGGCGACGCAGCGCGGCGGATCTCGATGGCGCGCGGACCTGCGGGCTGCGTGTGCTCGACCATGACGATCGCATCCGCGCCGCGCGGCACCGGACCGCCGGTCGCGATCGTGGTGGCGGTGCCCGACAGCACCGGCCGGGCCGGCGCGGTGCCGCAGGCGATCACCTCGTCGTTCAGCACCATCCGCACGGGAGCCGCTTCCGTCGCCGACGCCAGATCGGCGGAGCGCACCGCAAAACCGTCAACATTGGAACGGTCGAACGGCGGCACGTCGATTGGCGCGACGACATCCTCTGTCAGCGCGCAGCCCAGCGCATCCGCAAGCAGCCGCTGCTCGCGCGGCACCCTCAGCGGAAACAACGCGGCTTCGAACCGCGCCAGCGCATCTTCGCGCGACAGGATGGTCAGGAACTGGTCCTGATCGACATTGTTGCGATTGTTGCGGTTCTTCTGCATGGGTGTATTGGTCATTTCGGAACCCGCATCACTCCCGCAACATATAGGCATCGACCGGCGTACCTGCAGCAAATCCTTCCGCGCCGCCCGGCACCGCAAACCATGCGTCGGCGCGGGCGATCGCATCGAGCGACAACTCCCCGACCGCCAGCGTCGTCCAGGCGCCCTGCTTGCGTTCAAGCAGCACGATCTCGGCGAGGCCGACGTGTGAGGCGATCTTGCGTGCCAGCGGCAGGCTGAGGGTCCTTCGCGGGCCGCGTTCCGACAGGCGGTCCAGCACGGGAACGGCCAGCGCCCACCACGCGGCGAACGCCTGGTCCGGCGCGCCGGGCAGCGCGATGACCGGCGTTGCTCCGATCCGGCCGACTGCCGAGGTGCGGCCAGGTCGCAAGGCGATGCCATGGACGACGACCGCGCCGCGTCCAGCCAATGCGATCACCGTCCGGTCGGTACGGCCTATACCGCTGCCGCCAATGGTGATGATCAGATCGCACGGACCGTTAGCGAGCGCATTCCCAACCGAAGCGACATCGCGGCCCTCGGCCTCGGTGCTGGCGACCTCGGCTCCTGCCGTGCGCGCGCTCTCCGCAATCCAGTTGGCCGTCGCCGCGCCGCCGGGAACGTTGACGACGCGCAGCCGCGGCCGACGCACCTTCAGTTTTTCGAGCCCCGCTGTGCGCGCGATCAGCAGATCGCGAGCAAAGACACGCCGCCCGGTTTCCACGACGCGGGTGCCCGCGGCAATATCGCTGCCGGCGCGCCGAACCCCCTGCCCCGGAATCGCCTCCGCCAGCACCTGCGTGATCGGGCCCGCCTGATCGACGGAATCGGAATCGAGCACGCAATCGCAGCCGTCCGGAATGGCGTCGCCCGCTTCGACCCAGACCGGCGACGTGGTCAGAGCCAACGGCGAATAAGATGATGCGCCGACGAGATCATTGGCGCGCGACGCCCAGCCGTCGACCGCGGCGATGTCTCGCGCGGGAAGCGCCTGCAGCGGCGGCGTTTCGGCTGCGATGCAATGCAGCGCCTGCACAAGCGGCAGTTCGATCGGCGTCACCGGCCCAAGATCGCGCAGCAAGGCAGCAAGGGCCACGTCGAGCGGTGTAAGCGAAGCCGGCAGGCGCTGGGGTGTGACCATGGACCGCGTATGTACTGAATCGCGCCTCAAATATACAGCCGAATGACGCTCCAGTGGGACCGCAAGGACGCGTTGACGCGGACCCGAAAATAGTTGCAAAAGAAACCAATCCGGCCGAACTAAAGCCCCGGAACGAGCAAATAATGGCCAATGCGCCAATGTAACGGAGGAAGCAGGGATGTTCAGCAAAAACCTATTCCCACTTGCAACGGTTGCGGCCGCGATGCTGGCCTCGAGCGCGGCGCTCGCGCAGATATCCGATGACGTGGTCAAGATCGGCGTTCTGACCGACATGAACGGACCGGCCTCCACACCAACCGGACAGGGCTCCGTCACCGCCGCGCAAATGGCGATCGACGATTTCGGCGGCAAGGTTTTGGGCAAGCCGATCTCGGTCATCGTAGGCGACCACCAGCTCAAGCCGGATATCGGCGGCGCCATTGCGCGGCGCTGGTACGATGTCGATCAGGTCGACCTGATCGTGGACGTGCCGGTGTCGGCGGTCGGGCTGGCCGTGCAGAACATCGCCAACGAAAAAAAGAAGCTGTTCATCACGCACTCCACCGGCACCGCGGATTTCCACGGCAAATTCTGTTCGCCCTACGCGATGCAATGGGTGTTCGATACCCGCGCGCTCGCGGTCGGCACCGCGCAAGCAGTGGTCAAGCGCGGCGGCGACAGCTGGTTCTTTATCACCGACGACTATGCGTTCGGCCATTCGCTCGAGCGCGACGCCTCCGCGGTGGTCACCAAGAACGGCGGAAAGGTGCTCGGCTCGGTCCGCCCGCCGCTCGCAACGCCGGATCTGTCCTCTTTCGTGCTGCAGGCGCAGGCCTCAAAAGCGAAAATCATCGGCATCGCCGCCGGCCCGCCGAACAACATGAACGAGATCAAGACCGCCGCGGAGTTCGGCGTCTTCAAGGGCGGGCAGCAGATGGCCGCGCTGCTCGCGCTGATCACCGACATCCATTCACTCGGGCTGCCGGCAGCGCAAGGGCTGCTGCTCACGACCTCGTTCTACTGGGACATGGACGACAAGACCCGCGAATGGTCGAAGCGCTACTTCGCCAAGATGAACCGGATGCCGACGATGTGGCAGGCCGGCGTGTATTCTTCGGTCATGTACTATCTCACCGCCATCAAGGAAGCCGGCACCGACGAACCGCTCAAGGTCGCGGCCAAGATGCGCGAGAAGCCGATCGAGGATTTCTTCGCCCGCAACGGCAAATTGCGCGAGGATAATCTGATGGTGCACGATCTGATGCTGGTGCAGGTCAAATCGCCGGAAGAATCGAAATATCCGTGGGACTATTACAAGATCCTGGCGAAGATTCCCGGCGAGGAGGCGTTCGGCGCGCCCGACCCGGCGTGTCCGATGATCAAGAAATAACTGTTCGTCGTCCCGGACAAGCGAGCTACGCGAGCGCGATGGCGGACCCATAACCACCGCCGTGTGCGTTCGAATGCTGGGGCGACCGTCTGGTGTAGCAACCGACATATGTGGTTAGGGGTCCCCGCCCCCCGTGCGCAATTGCGCACTAGGCGGGGACAACGAGTTGAAAGAGCCACGCTTACTTCACCACCCCAAGCTCTCGATAATATTTCAGCACGCCGGGATGGATCAGTTCGATGTTCGGTGCCGCCGCAACCGTGTTCGCCGCGGTTGTCTCGCAGGCTTGTGGCAACTTCTTGCAAAAGCTGCCTTCGATCCCGTGC
>JBJMTR010000366.1:0-5286 GCA_045811565.1 Bradyrhizobium sp. | reverse complement strand
CTGCGACGGTGACCGTCTTAAGCTGCCCGCCCTTGGTCATTGCGAAATCCTTTCACTCTCTGCATCAGACGAAACGCTGGCTCGCCATCACTGCCGGGACGAGCCGTCATCGCCGGCTCTCGCGCTCTTATCGATCCGGGCTCCCTGTCGGCAGTCCCTTTGCCAAGAGACTGTCTCTGCCTGGGCCTTTTTCACGAAGCTATCTTCGTCCCGCTGGCGCGAGCACTAGGGTATTCGCCAAATGGGCGAGGACAACCCCCAAGGCGACGGCACTACCGGTCACCAAACCAAGGTCGCACTTACGCTGTTGGCACTTTTCGGACCTGATCCGGAAGAAGACGGCAAGATGCTGCGCCGCTATTGGGCCACAGCCGTTGCCCCGGCGTCACCATAGAAGGTGTTCACGTAATCGGCCGCAAAGCCGCTCGTCGTGAAGGTGTCATTGCCGCCCGGCCCGACATGTCGCGGCCGGCGTCGCCATAGAAAAAGTTTCACGAGAAGAACGCGATCTTCTCGGCCTGGCTCATACGCCGGATCGACGCCAGCGGGTCGTTGGCCGCAGCCTGCGGCTTTCTTACTATGCCGCTCGCGATGATTGTGGAGCCGAGCGATATTTCCATCGGAGGTTCAGGCCGAGATTCGACAGGCGCTTGAGGCGGTATTTCGGCCGCTAACCCCGCCGGTTCGGCGATCGGCTCTGGCGCCGGCACTGTCATCTGCGGCTCGGCCGGCGCATATTCCGCGATGTAAGCTTCTTCAACGATCATTGCCGCCGTGTCGTCGAACTCGAATGGCTCCGGCGCGCCCATTTCCATCGCGATCATGTCGAGCACGGCCTCGTCATGGGCATCGGCGGCGGCTTCGTCGGCGACTTCGGCTGCCGGCTCCGGCGCGTCGGCCCATGCGGGATCGGGCGCCTCGAAAACCTCGGGCGCGGGAGCAACCTGAACCTCTTCCACAACGGCAGCAGCCAGCGCGTCCGCAACCGGGGGAGGCGGCGCCTCATCGGCGTCACTGAATTCCGCCAGGCGGCTCGCAATGGACGTGAATGCCGCCTCGAGCGCGGCTTTCGTCTCATCCGAGGATATCTGTGCAGCCCCGTTTTCGATAACGGCGACCTGCGAATCAATGAGGTCGCAGATTCGTCCGTCGTTGCCGATCTCGCGCAGGCGCCAGGAAATCTCCCGGATCACGCGGGCGCCCTTGCGCAGCGACGCAAGCTTGTGTTCCAGCGCAAGGCCATCGAGCGCCTCGATGGCAGACGCCTGCGCCGCGTCGACCGCGCTGCGGATCGCGGCCAGCGCCTCGGCCAGGCTGGTCTCGGCCGCTTGCCGCTGCGTGGCGAGGTTTTCTTCCCGCTGCGCGACCAGGGTGGTCTCGATCCGAGACACCGCGTCGAGCACCATGCTTGTATCGGCATTGCGGTTGCGCTTGGCATATTCGGTGAGAAACCAGCGGCCCCGCGAAGTCTCCATGAAGGCTTCGCTGATCGCGGCATAATCCTCTTCGCTCGGCTGCACCGCGCGGGCTGAGATCGGCGAAAGGGCGAATGCTTCGTCGGCCATGCTAAACTCTTCGCGCAAATCACGGCGCGTTGCTAACGAACAACACGATATCACGCGAATCGCAATTGAATTGATGCAGCCCGAATCACAAATCCCCATCGTATATCAGGCGGCATCGAAGCGATTCGCGGCGCGGCTGGCGCTGTTTTACGGCGCAATATTCGGATTGTTGGGCGCCTATCTGCCGTTCTTCCCGGTATGGCTCAAGGCGGTCGGGATCGACGCCTCCTGGATCGGGATCATCACGGCGGTGCCCGCCGTTACCCGTTTTACGGTCCTCCCCTTCGTGACCGGTATGGCCGAGAGGCGGCAGACGCTACGCAACGCCATCATTGTTACGGCCTTCGCGACCGCGCTCGGATTGGCGGTCGTCGGCACCCAGCATCGGGCACTTGCTGTATTTCTTGTCTTTGCCGCCACCTGTTGTCTGTGGACTCCGATGGCGCCGCTGACGGATGCTTATGCGTTGCGCGGCGTGGCGCATTACGGCCTCAATTACGGCCCGCTGCGGCTGTGGGGCTCGGCGGCCTTCGTGGTCGGCGCCTTGTTGTGCGGATTATTGGTCGATGTGATTGCGCCGGAACACCTGATCTGGATCATCGCCGCAATGGCTGCGGCGAGCGCAGTTGTCAGCCTCGGCTTGCAGCCGCTTGATGCTCCCAAGAAAGCCGAGCCGGCGCACCGCAGTGCCGGTGCCTTGCTTCGCGATTCCGGCTTTCTCGCCATCATCACCGCATCGGCGCTGATCCAGGGCAGCCACGCCGCCTACTACATCTTTGCTTCGATCGTCTGGAAGCAGTCCGGGCTTGGCGGCCTCACCATCGCCGGGCTGTGGTCGCTGGGCGTGCTCGCCGAAATCCTGGTGTTTGCGCTATCGCCGCGCTTCACGCTGCCATCAGCGGTGCTGGTGGTGATCGCCGCGCTGAGCGCAGTGGCCCGCTGGGTGATTACCGCGCAGGATCCGCCGGTCGCGATCCTCGCGGCGGTTCAATTGGCGCATGGGCTGACCTTCGGGCTGACGCAGGTCGGCATTATGGGATTGATGGTACATCATGTGCCGGGCCATGCGATGGCGCGCGGGCAGGGGTATCTGGCCGCCTGCAGCGGCATAGTCGCCAGCAGTACTTCGATCGTGTCCGGTCTGATCTATGCCCGCTACGGGCAGGGGATCTATTACGTGATGGCCGCGATGGCGGGTACGGGCGGGCTCGTAATCTGGCTGGCCCGGCATCGGTTGACAGCGTCTTCGAGCGAAAGCCCGCCCCGCATTTGATGCGGGATGGACGCCGGTTCGCGCCAAGGAAACGCGTCAAAAAATGAATCGGCGGATTACCCCCAAAGCGCGGCTTCCGGCGGATAGACGAGGCTGCCGTCGTAGCGCAAGCCGCCGTCGCGGTCGCGCGCCAGCAACAAGGGGCCGTCGAGATCGACAAAGCGCGCCTGTTGCGCGAGCAGCATCGCCGGCGCCATCGCGAGCGAGGTGGCGACCATGCAGCCGATCATGATGTCAAATCCAAGCGCGTGGGCCGCGTCAGCCATCGCCAGCGCTTCGGTCAGCCCGCCGGTCTTGTCGAGCTTGATGTTGACAGCGTCGTAGCGCCCGCGGAGCCCAGCGAGCGAGGCGCGGTCGTGGACGCTTTCATCGGCGCAGACCGCGACCGGCCGCCTCGCGCCCGCCAGCGCGTCATCGTGGCCGGCAGGTAGCGGCTGCTCCACCAGCGTGACGCCGACATCGGCGCAGGCCGCAAGGTTTTGCGCGAGATTGGCCGAACTCCACGCTTCATTGGCATCTACGATCAACTCGGATTCGGGGGCGGCCTTCCGGACTGCTGCGATCCGCTCGGCGTCGCCGTCGCCGCCGAGCTTGATCTTGAGCAGCGGCCGGTGCGCGGCCTTGGCGGTTGCCGCCGCCATGGCCTCCGGTGTCCCCAGCGAGATCGTGTAGGCCGTCGTGCAGGCCCGCGGCGCCGAACGGCCGAGCAGGGTCCAGGCCCGTCGGCCGCCACTCTTGGCCTCAAGGTCCAACAACGCGCAATCCAGCGCGTTCCGGGCGGCGCCGGCGGGCATCGCGCCCTGGAGGGCATGGCGATCCAACCCCCTGGAAATCGGCTCCCGCATCGCCTCGAGAGCGGCCAGTGTCGCCTCCGGGGTCTCACCATAACGCGGATAGGGCACGCATTCGCCACGCCCGGTGTGGCCGCCTTGGCTGACCTCTGCCACCACCGTCACAGCTTCCGTCTTGGCGCCGCGGCTGATAGTAAAAGCGCCAGCTATCGGCCAGCGCTCGATACGGGCGGCAAGCTGTCGGGCAAACGACTTGGATCGGCTGGAAGTCATTTCAAATCTGGCAATTTCTGGACCGGTGAGCTTGCTAGGTGCAACCAACTATGGCTGGTTAAAGCATGATCCGGAAAGTGAAAACCGGTTTTCCGAATAAGACCATGCTCAGACAAAGAATGAGATCATCGTCGGATTCATCGGATCATGATCTATGACAGATTCTACAAGACTATCCGGCGTGCCGAATCGTTCCATTTCGAATTTTGAGCAGGCCCCGGGGGTGGGCATCGTGAATGGCGACCCGACACTGCAACAAATAGCCCAGGGCAATGGCCTTGCGCTGTGCGCCGCCGGGCCGTGGACGGCGCGTTTTGCCCCGATGCTTGAACAGTTGGTGGCCGACGCCGAGAAGCTCGGCGGCAGCCGCCCCAACATCTTCATCGACGTCTCGCAAGTGTCGAAGCTCGACACGTTCGGCGCCTGGCTGATCGAGCGGCTGCGCCGCAGCCTGACCCACGGCGGCGTCGAAGCGAAGATCGCCGGGCTCTCGGCCAATTATTCCAGCCTGGTCGATGAGGTGCGCCGGGTGAAGGCCGCGCCCGCCGTCGAGATCAACTCGGTATCGATATCAGGCATGCTCGACCAGATAGGCCGCAGCGTGGTCGGCGTCGGCGGCACCGTGACCGGATTGATCGATATGCTCGGCGCGGTGCTCGCCGCCGCCGGACACGTCATTGTTCGCCCCCGCGGCTTCCGCCTCACATCGACCGTGCATCACATGGAGCAGGTGTGCTGGCGCGCTGTCCCGATCGTGGTGCTGATCACCTTCCTGATCGGCTGCATCATCTCGCAACAGGGCATCTTTCATTTCCGCAAATTCGGCGCGGATATTTTCGTCGTCGACATGCTCGGCGTGCTGGTGCTGCGCGAGATCGGCGTGCTTCTGGTCGCGATCATGGTGGCGGGCCGCTCGGGCAGCGCCTATACCGCCGAACTCGGCTCGATGAAGATGCGCGAGGAGATCGACGCCCTGCGCACCATGGGCTTTGATCCGATCGAAGTATTGATCCTGCCCAGAATGCTGGCGCTGGTGCTCGCGCTGCCGATCCTCGCCTTTCTCGGCGCGATGGCGGCGCTGTATGGCGGCGGGCTGGTGGCCTGGCTCTATGGCGGCGTCGATCCCGAAGCGTTCCTGCTTCGGTTACGCGACGCAATCTCGATCGATCATTTCATCGTTGGCATCGTCAAAGCGCCGGTGATGGCCGCGGTGATCGGAATCGTCGCCTGCGTCGAGGGCCTCGCGGTGCAGGGCAGCGCTGAATCGCTCGGGCAGCACACGACATCGTCGGTGGTGAAGGGAATCTTCTTCGTCATCGTCATGGATGGCGTGTTCGCCATCTTCTTCGCATCGATCGGAATGTGACCATGGCGGGCGAGATTT
>JBJMTR010000365.1:0-5677 GCA_045811565.1 Bradyrhizobium sp. | reverse complement strand
GTCGGCATCATCGCGCCCTGGAATTATCCGCTGCAATTGACGCTGGCGCCGGCGGTGGCCGCGCTTGCGGCCGGAAACCGCGTGATGATCAAGCCGAGCGAACTGGTGCCGCGGTTTTCCGCGCTGCTCAGGCAAGTGATCGCGCAAAAATTCGACGCCAGCGAGATGGTGGTGACCGGGATCGAGGAGGAAATCGCCAAGGCCTTCGCCGCGCTGCCGTTCGATCATCTGATGTTCACGGGCTCTACCCGCGTCGGCCGCCTGGTTGCGGAAGCTGCGGCGCGAAACCTGACGCCGGTGACGCTCGAGCTCGGCGGCAAGTCGCCCGCGATGGTCGACCGCTCCGCCGATCTCGATCAGGCGGCCGAGCGCATCGCCTACGGGAAATTGCTCAACGCCGGCCAGACCTGCATCGCGCCGGACTATGCGCTGGTGCCGGAGGCATCGGTGCAGGATTTTGCCGAAAGGCTGCAGGGCCACATGCGGCGCATGTTCGGCACCGACCCTGACAACAAGGATTACACCTCTATTGTCTCGGACCGGCATTATGCCCGCCTGGAAGACCTGGTGGCGGATGCCGTCGCCAAGGGCGCAACGATCATGCAGGCCGCGAAGTCCGACGATATCAGGTGGAAAGCGACGCGCAAATTTCCGCCGACTGTCATCGTCGGAGCGTCGCCCGAGATGGCAGTGATGCAGCAAGAGATCTTCGGTCCGCTGCTGCCGGTGCTGGGCTACAAGGATACGGCGGAGCCGATCGCCTATATCAACGCCCGCGATCGGCCGCTGGCGCTGTACTGGTTCGGCCAAGACAGCGTTGCGCGCGACGAGGTCCTGGCGCGCACCGTCTCCGGCGGCGTCACCGTCAATGATTGCCTGTTTCATTTTGCGCAAATCAACCAGCCGATGGGCGGCGTCGGCGCGTCCGGCTACGGCGCCTATCACGGCGAATGGGGTTTTCGCACGCTGACAAAACTGAAGCCGGTGTTCTATCGCTCGCGGTTTAGCCGGCTCGCCGATCTCTATCCGCCCTACGGCGCGAAGATCGCGCGACTGCGAAAGCTGCTGCGGTGGATGTCGTAGCTTCAAGACCGTCATTGCGAAGAGCGCAGCGACGAAGCAATCCATAATTCTGGTGCGGATAAATGGATTGCTTCGCTTGGTCGCGCCCCGGAATGACGTAGAAAATCAATTCAGCAAAAACCCGCCATCCACCGTCACCACGCTGCCGGTCATGTAGCGCGACGCCCTGGACGCCAGCAGCATGATGGCGCCGTCGAGATCGGATTCGGCGCCGACCCGGCGCTGCGGAATCCGCTTTGTCAGTTTCTCGCCGGCCGGCGTCCCCCAGAAGTCGTGGTTCATCTCGGTGTCGATATAGCCCGGCGCCAGCGCATTGACGCGGATGCGATTTCCCGCGAGCTCCAGCGCCATCGCTTTGGTCGCCTGGATGATGCCAGCCTTCGAGATGGTATAAGGCGAGAGGAATTTCATCACGCCCTGGCCGAGCACGGACGCGATGTTGACGATATTGCCTTCCTGCTTGCGCGCGATCATCCGTCGCGCCATTTCGGTGGCGAGGAAATACGCGCCCTTGAGATTGGGGTTGATCACGGCGTCCCAATCGGCCTCGGTCTGATCGGTCGCAAGCTTTTCAATTGCAATGCCGGCATTATTGATCAGCACGGTGATGGAACCGAGCGCGGCTTCGGCGGCATCAAGCGCCTTTCCGATCGAGGCAACATCCGTAACATCCATCTGCACGGCGACAGCACGGCCGCCGTTGCCCTTTATTTCCTCCTCGAGGCTCTGCAGCTTGGCGGTCTGGCGCGCCGCCAGCGCCACCGCGGCACCATGCGTGGACAGCACGCGCGCGAATTGCCGTCCCAGCCCCTGCGAAGCGCCGGTGATGAGAATGATTTCCTGGCTGACATCGAACAAGTCGAACATGACAAATTCCTTGCGGAGCATGATATGCGCGCATTGATACCTACGAATTCCGCCCCCGCAAAGCCTAAGGCCTTATCAGGGCCGTTCGACTTGGCTACAGTGGCGGCATCGGACCTCTTCGAAATCACCTGATATAAACGGGAGTGAAACAGTGGATCTTGGGATCAAAGGCCGTCGCGCCATCGTCTGCGCATCGAGCAAGGGCCTGGGCCGCGCCTGCGCGATGGCGCTGGCCAATGAAGGCGTGCATGTCACGCTGACGGCGCGCGGGGCCGAGGCGCTGAAAAAGACCGCTGAGGAAATCCGCAAAGCCAATCCCGGCGTTACCGTGACCGAAGTCGCGGGCGACATCACCACGCCGGCGGGGCGCGAAGCCGCGCTGAAAGCCTGTCCCGAGCCGGACATTCTGGTCAACAACGCCGGCGGCCCGCCACCCGGCGATTTCCGCAACTGGACCCGCGACGACTGGATCAAGGCGATCGATGCCAACATGCTGACCCCGATCGAGCTGATCAAGGCGACGGTGGACGGCATGATGGCCCGAAAATTCGGCCGCATCGTCAACATCACCTCGGCCGCGGTGAAGGCGCCAATCGAGGTGCTGGGCCTGTCGAACGGCGCGCGCGCCGGCCTCACCGGCTTCGTCGCCGGCATCGCGCGCAAAACCGTGATCAACAACGTCACCATCAACGCTTTGCTGCCGGGCCCTTTCGATACGGACCGCCTGCGCGGGCCGGTAGCAAAGGCCGACGCGGACAAACGCGGCATCACCGTCGATCAGTTGCTGGCCGAGCGCGCCAAGCTCAATCCCGCGGGACGTTTTGGCGACCCCCAGGAATTCGGTCTGGCGTGCGCTTTCCTGTGCGGCGCGAAGGCCGGCTTCATCACTGGGCAAAATCTCCTGCTCGACGGCGGCGCATTTCCCGGCACGCTGTGAAGGCGGTCTGGTACGAACGGACCGGCCCTGCGCCCGAGGTGCTGACGTTTGGCGAGATGCCGACGCCCACCGCCGGTCCGGGCGAGGTGCGGATTCGCCTGGAGGCGTCCGGCGTCAATCCCGCCGATGTCGGCCGCCGCGGCGGCGGCTATCGCGCGATGGAGTATCCGCGCGTGATCCCCAACAGCGACGGCGCCGGAATCGTCGATCAAATCGGCGACGGCGTCACGCGGTTCAACCTCGGGCAGCGCGTCTGGCTGTTCAACGGCCAGCGCAACGGCCGCGCCTTCGGCACCGCGGCCGAATTTATCGCGCTCGCCGAGCATTTGGCGACGCCGCTGTCGGACAACCTGTCGTTCGCGGAAGGCGCCACGCTCGGCATCCCCTGCATGACCGCGTGGTGCTGCCTGTTTTCCGACGGACCGATCGTGGGAAAGACCGTGCTGGTCACCGGCGGCGCCGGTGCGGTCGGCCATTACGCGGTGCAGCTCGCCAAATGGGGCGGTGCGCGGGTGATCGCAACGGTCAGCTCGGCGCTGAAGGCTGAACAGGCGCGGCTCGCCGGCGCCGATCTCGTGCTCAATTACAAGACGGATGAT
Organism: Bradyrhizobium sp.; assembly: GCA_045811565.1. Classification (GTDB taxonomy): domain Bacteria; phylum Pseudomonadota; class Alphaproteobacteria; order Rhizobiales; family Xanthobacteraceae; genus Bradyrhizobium. The sequence goes on along the minus strand of JBJMTR010000365.1, from coordinate 2,191 downwards.
GTCGTCGCGAAGGCGATGGCGTTCACCGGGCAGCGTGGCGTCGACCGCGTGGTGGACGTCGATTTCGGCGGCAATCTCGGCACCACTCTGAAGCTGATGGGCGTGAACTCGACCATCGCCGTCTATGCCACCAATGGCAATCGCACACCCGTGGTCCCGATGCGCGAGCTGATGGAAAAATGCATCACCTTGCGCGCGTTGGTGCTGTTCGCACTGCCACAGCCTTTGCTCGCCGCGGCACAGGCTCACATCACAAAATGGCTGGCCGCGGGAAGTCGCATTCACAATATCGCCGGGCAGTTTGCGCTCTCGGATACGGCTCAGGCTCACATGGCCGTCGAAAAGGGCGATAAAGTCGGCACTGTCATCGTTGAGTGCGCTCGCTCTCACTAGAGGAATCGGCCGTCGTCCGCTCGTCGGTCCAGGACAGGCCGAACTGGTCGAGGCCTTCGGCCAGGAAGTCGCCAAGCATCGGCTGGCCCAGCAGGTAGCGCGCGGTGCGGCCATTACGGCTCTCAGCCGCCTGGCGACGAAGGTCTGCCCATTCCTCAATGCTGCCGTCGCCGCGGCCAAGCCACATCAGCGCGACCAGATCGATCTGCTCATCCACCGTCAGCGCGTTGATGAAGCCGGCGATCTCGCGCACGACCGGATCCTTGCCGTTATCTACCAGCACATCGATCATCTCGTCGTCGGTGCTGTTCGAGCCGGAATCCGGGTCGGAAGCCGCCTCCTTGACGTCGAATTCCCGCGCTTTCTCGATCAAAAAGCCGACTTTTTCAGCGGAAATCATGAGTTCTGGCATCTCGCGCTCCTCGCTTGGGCTGTTCCCATAACGCCTGATGTTGCGAGATGATCCATTGCGCGGGGTTGCGGAAACCCGCATCTTCACGCCATGAAACAGGCAACCAAAGGAAACGCCGGATGCACTGGACTGTGGGCAAGGTCAAAATCACAAAAATCGTCGAGTTGGAAACCCTCGGCAGCACAAGGTTTATCCTGCCCCTCGCGACCCATGAAGAAATCCGGAAATTGCCCTGGCTCATCCCGCATTTCGCCAATGAGGAAGGCCGCCTGAAAATGTCGATCCACTCGCTTGCCGTGGAGACGCCGTCGCGCCGGATCATCGTCGACACGGGACTCGGCAACGACAAGCAGGGCCGCAATGTGCCGACCTGGAACAACCGCAAGGACCCGTACCTCGACAAACTCACGGCAGCGGGCTTTCCGCCCGAGAGCATCGATACCGTGCTGTGCACGCATTTGCATGTCGACCATGTCGGCTGGAACACCAGGCTGGTCGGCGGCAAATGGGTGCCGACGTTCACAAATGCGCGCTACGTGTTCGGCAAGACCGAATATGAGCACTGGCGCGACCACAGCGACGCGCCCGACAAAGTCGCCGTGTTCGAGGATTCCGTGAAGCCGATCGCCGAGGCCGGCAAGGTCGATCTCGTCGCGAGCGACCAAAAGCTGTCGGATGAAATCACCCTGATCCCGACGCCCGGCCACAGCCCGGGCCATATGAGCATCCACATCAGGTCCGACAGCGAAGAGGGCCTGCTCACCGGCGACGTCGCCCACCATCCCTGCCAGATGGCTCATCTTGACTGGTCGTCGACTGCCGATTCCGACCCCAAACAGTCGGTAGTGAGCCGGCGGGAATTGTTCTCCCGCGTTGCCGATACGCCGACGCTGGTGATCGGCGGGCATTTCGACGCCGGCCATATCAAGTGGGACGGCGACGCCTTCAAATTCATCCCCTTGGCGTCATAAAGCTGCTTCCCCTCATGGTGAGGAGCGCGTCTGCGCGCGCTCCGGACGATGCTGCGCCTGTCATCGGGCGCATTCGCGCGACCCGTTGGCATCGCCGGGAGAACCATGAGGCCCATGCGCCCATCCCTCGAGACGCGGCCTCAAGAGGCCGCTCCTCAGGATAAGGGGACCTGCAATGCGTGAGGGCCGCCCAGTCGGCCATTGAATTTCCCGCCGCACTGTTCCATGAAGCGTCCCAAGTAAGAGCCCCAAGAACCCTGTCAAGAACCCCTGTAGGGAGTGATCGAAAATGAAGCTTGTTCGTTACGGCGCGAAGGGTGAGGAAAGGCCCGGCCTGATCGACAAATCGGGCCAGCTGCGCGATCTCTCGGCGCATATGAAGGACCTCAATGGCGAGGCCTATGCGCCGGCTTCG
>JBJMTR010000364.1:0-5871 GCA_045811565.1 Bradyrhizobium sp. | reverse complement strand
GCATGGCACAAATCTTCGGCTGGTTCCTGGAAGGGCATTCGCTCCTCACCAACCGCTCGATGTGGCGCAATTTTCCGATGATCCGGAGCAAGCGCTGGGCCAAGGACAACATGGTGCTGCTGGGCGACGCCAAGGCGACCGCGCATTTCTCGATCGGCTCCGGCACCAAGCTCGCGATGGAAGACGCCATCGCGCTCGCCGATGCCATGGCGGGTTCGCCGACGGTCACCGCCGCGCTCGTGCAATATGAGCAGGGGCGCCGCGAAGAGGTCGAGAAGACCCAGCACGCCGCCGACGTCTCGCTGGTCTGGTTCGAGCATGTCGACCGCTTCTGGGAATTCGATCCCGTGCAGTTCGCCTTCGGCGTGATGACGCGATCGAAGGCGATCACTTATGACAATCTCACGCTGCGGGCGCCGGACTTCGTCGCCGAGGTCGACAAGGCCTTTGCGCGCCAGGTTCGCGCCAAGGGATTTGACGTCGATGTCGAAAAGCCGGTGGCGCCGATGTTCCAGCCGTTCCGGCTGCGCGAAATGCAGTTGAGCAATCGCGCAGTGGTGTCGCCGATGTGCATGTATTCGGCGAAAGAGGGCGTGCCCGGCGATTTTCATTTCGTGCATTACGGGTCGCGCGCGATCGGCGGCGCTGGCCTGATCTTCACCGAGATGACCTGTGTTTCCCGCGATGCGCGCATTACGCCAGGCTGCGCCGGATTGTGGAACGACGAGCAGGAGCAAGCCTGGCGCCGCATCGTCGATTTCGTCCATGCCAATTCCGCGGCGAAGATCTGCCTGCAGATCGGTCATGCCGGCCGCAAGGGCGCGACCAAACTGATGTGGGAGGGGATGGACCGGCCGCTGGAAGAAGGCGGCTGGGATGTATTGTCGGCATCGCCAATTCCCTACTTTCCCGATAGCCGGGTGCCGCGCGAGATGGATCGTGCGGCGATGGACGCCGTCAGAGCGGCGTTCGTTCAGGCCGCGGAGCGCGGCGAACGCTGCGGCTTCGATATGCTGGAGTTGCACTGCGCCCACGGCTATCTGCCAGCGAGCTTTATTTCGCCGCTCACCAACCAGCGCATCGATGACTACGGCGGCTCGCTCGAAAATCGCCTGCGTTTTCCGCTTGAGATATTCGAGGCGCTGCGCTCGGCGTGGCCCGCCCACAAACCGATGTCGGTGCGCATCTCCGCGACCGACTGGGCCGACGGCGGGATCACCGGCGATGATGCGGTGCTCATCGCGCGCGCGTTTGCCGAGGCCGGCGTTGACCTCGTGGATGTCTCCACCGGCCAGACCGTGCGCGACGCGCAGCCGGTCTATGGCCGCATGTTCCAGACGCCGTTCTCCGATCAGGTCCGGAATGACGCGCGCGTTGCGACCATGTGCGTCGGCAACATCACCACGGCGGACCAGGTCAACACCATCCTTGCCGCAGGCCGCGCCGATCTGGTGGCGCTCGGCCGTCCGCATCTCATCGATCCGTCGTTCACGCTGAAAGCGGCGGCCTGGTATGGCGCGGACGGCGTATTCTGTCCGCCGCAATATATGCCGGGCAAGGAGCAGATTTTCCGCAACAGCGTGCGCGACCGACAGGATTTCGAGGAGCTGAAAATTAAGGCTAAGCCGAAGACCCGGGCCGAGCTGAAAGCGGAGGCGACAAAGCGGCTTGCGGCGGAGTAACCGCCCATGCGAGCTTAAGGCCTTCGCATCGCGTTTTAGTGTCGAGTGGAGTTTCGGGCGATGAGGGCGATTATCGTTGGTGGCGGTATCGGAGGCCTTACCGCCGCGCTGATGCTGCGGGCCCGCGGTATGGGCTGCGAGCTCTTCGAGCAGTCGGATACGATCCGCGAACTTGGCGTCGGCATCAACACGCTGCCGCATGCGATCCGCGAACTCGCCGGCCTTGGCCTGTTGGACCGTCTCGACGATGTCGCCATCCGTACCGGCGAGCTGTTCTACCTGACGCGCCACGGCCAGCAGGTCTGGCACGAAAAGCGTGGGCTCGATGCCGGGCACGACGTGCCGCAATTCTCGATCCACCGCGGTCGCCTGCAGGGGGTCATTCATCAGGCCGTAATCGAACGGCTCGGCGGCGAGGCCATCCATACCGGCTGCCGGCTCGGCGCCTTCACCCAGGACGAAGGCGGCGTCACCGCGTATTTCTTCGACCGCAGCGGCGCGCACATCCACACCGCGCGCGGCGATATTTTGATCGGCGCCGACGGCATCCACTCCAAGGTCCGGCAAACGCTATTCCCCGAGGAAGGACCGCCGTGCTGGAACGGCCTGATGCTGTGGCGTGGCGCCACGGACTGGCCGGTGTTCCTCACCGGCCGTTCGATGATCATCGCGGGCGGCTTGAACGCGAAGGCGGTAGTCTATCCGATCGCGGAAGGCTCGAGCCCCGCAACCCGCCTGACAAACTGGGCGGTGATGGTGCGGATCGGCGATGGCTCCGCGCCACCGCCGCGCCGCGAGGACTGGTCAAACCTCGGCAGACGCGAGGAGCTGATGCCGCATGTCGCGGGCTTCTCGATTCCGCAGGTTGATTTTGCGGCGCTGATCCGCGCCACGCCGGAATTCTGGGAATATCCCTGCTGCGACCGTGACCCCCTGCCGTATTGGTCGAGCGGGCGCGTCACGCTGTTGGGTGACGCGGCGCACCCGATGTATCCGGTCGGCTCCAATGGTGCGTCGCAGGCCATTCTCGACGCGCGGTGCCTGGCGGACGCGCTGGCGCGTTCCGAGCATCCGCGCCAGGCCTTGGTCAGCTATGAACGCCAGCGCCTGCCGATGACCGCCGACATCGTCGCATCCAACCGCCGCGGCGGTCCCGAAGGCGTGATCGATGCGGTCGAGCAGCTCGCTCCCCAGGGATTTACCGACGTCGATACCATTCTGAACTATGAATCCCGCGAGGCGATCGTGCGGGGCTACGCGGCGAAGGCGGGATTTGCGGCGCGCGTGGTGGCGCGACAGTCCTAGCTAACGCTATGCCGGTGGCGGCAGAAAATGGATGTTGTGCTCGGCCGCGAGGCGGACCACATCCTCGGGATTCTGCTCCTTCATGTTGTGGATGGCCCAGAACAGCTCATAGAGCCGGCGGGTCGGGGACACCCAGAACAGCGTTTTGGCGTTCTGCTGTGACTTGTTGAAGATCCCGTGCGGGTTGCCCATCGGCAGGCGAACGAGGTCGCCGGGCGTGGCAGATTCGTCGGCGCCATTGAGCATGAAGTCGAGTTTGCCTTCCAGAATGTAGAGGTATTCGTCCTGATCGGGATGAATGTGCGGCGGCACGAAGGTGCCGGGCGGAAACGTCGCGTGCCAGGAGAAGGAATGTTCGGTGCGGTTCTTCGGCACATAGGTCTGCCCGAGGATGTTCCAGGAAATTCCCTGCATGCCTTCGTTGGCGCGCGTGATGCCGGCGATCTCGTCTTTCATGGCCGTGTTTCCTCCTTGGAGTCTCTGTTTAACGCGTTTTCTTGAACCGCTGTCCAGAAACGCTTTGGCTTATTTGCCCGCCGCGCAGTCCTTGGCGTAGCGGTCGCCGTAATTCTCGAACACCTTTTGCACGATCTCGGTCTGGAACTTGCCATCGGGGCGTTTTGCAACTTTGGTCAGGTAAAAATCCTGGATCGGATAGCCGTTGGTGTTGAACTTGAAGTCGCCGCGCACCGAAGTGAAATCGGCCTTCTTCAGCGCGGCCGCCACGGCCTCCTTGTTGGAGAGATCGCCCTTGACCGCCTTCACAGCGCTGTCGATCAACATCGCGGTATCATAGGCCTGGGCGGCGTAGGTGCCGGGCACGCTGCTATAGGCCGCTTCGTAGGCGGTGACGAATTTCCTGTTTTGGGGATTATCGAGATTGGGCGCCCAGTTCGCGCCGCCAAACATGCCGACCGCCGCATCCTGCTGCGCCGGCAAGGTCGATTCATCGACGGTGAAGGCCGAAAGTACAGGGAGGGTAACGCCCGCCTGTTTATACTGCTTCACCAGATTGACGCCCATGCCGCCGGGCATGAAGGTGAACAGGGCGTCCGGCTTCAGCGAGTTGATCTTTGTGAGCTCGGGCTGGAAATCCAGCGTGCCGAGCGGCGTGTAGGATTCTTCGACGACCTCACCCTTGTAGTCGAGCTTGAATCCGGCCGCAGAATCCCGCCCCGCCTGATAGTTCGGCACCAGCAGATACACACGCCTATAGCCGCGGTCCTGGGCGACCTTGCCGAGGATCTCGTGCACCTGATCGTTCTGGTAGGAGGTCACGTAGAAAAACGGGCTGCACTCCTTGCCGGCGTAGCTTGAGGGGCCGGCATTCGGACTGATCAGGAAGGTCTTGTTTTCGACGACCGGCCGGTGGATCGCCTGCAGGATGTTTGAGAAGATCGGCCCGACCACGAAATCGACCTTGTCGCGTTCGAGCAGGCCTTTCACCTTGGTAACCGCGCCATCCGGCTTGAGTTCGTCATCGACGTTCACGACCTCGACGTCGCGGCCGGCCATCTTGCCGCCGAGATGCTTGATCGCCAGGGCAAAGCCGTCGCGCGACTGCTGGCCCAGGACCGCGGCGGGACCGGAGGATGTCACGATCACGCCGATCTTGATCTTCTCCTGCGCAAGCGCTGGGTTGACGGCGACGCCGAATAGCGCCGCCAGTCCCGCCAACTTCAACTGTTTCATAACTTCTCCCCGATCGGTGGCTCGCGCGCGGCTTGAAGCACACGCCAGAAAAATCCGCCGCGAGCTTATTCCGATGACGGCTCGCGCCGCAAGCAAGGCGGCAGGGGTAGCCGTGCTAAAAACCACATGCAAGCCGCGCGCCAACTGCTTCAAGCTTAAAGAAATTCGGAAAAGGATCGAGATGGCCGCAGCGGCCGTTTTGACTTGCGGGACGTCCCGAATTATTTGAAGGTCAAAACGATCGGCAAGAGAGTCCGAGGCGGGTTGAAGCTTCCCAAGCAGGTACGATCCATCATGATCCTCGATTCCGAGACCAAAGCCGTCGAACTCCCTGACCATCACGCCGACGAGCTTCGACTATGGCTTCGCCTGTTGACCTGCACGACTTTGATCGAGGGTGAGGTGCGCAGCCGGTTGCGCGAACGGTTCGATGTCACGCTACCGCGTTTCGACTTGATGGCCCAGCTCGACAAGGTGCCCGACGGCATGACGCTGTCGGAGGTCTCAAAACGGATGATGGTCTCGAACGGCAATGTGACCGGGCTGGTCGAGCGGCTCGTCGAATCCGGTCATCTCGACCGCCGTACGTCCGATTCCGATCGGCGCGTGCAGGTCATCCGACTGACCAAAATCGGCCGCGCCGAGTTTCGCAAGATGGCCGCGGAGCACGAGACCTGGATTGCCGATATATTTTCAGAGCTGACACCCAAGGATGTCCGCGAATTGATGCGGCTGCTGGCCAAGACGAAGGGGTCGGCACAGAAATCCGCAAGCCGGCGGGCGACCCAGGCCGGTGGCTGATATCGATTACGAGCTCGAGTACAACAACCGGGCGCGGGTGCCTGAAAATCCTTTGCTGATGGCCGGCTGGGCAAAGGACGCAGCGGCCTATCGTGAACAGCACGTTCCGCGCACTTTCCCCTACGGCCCCGGCGGCCGCAACACGGTCGATCTGTTTCCGGGCGATGGCAACGGGCCGATCGTCGTCTTCGTCCATGGCGGCTATTGGCAGGCGCTCGACGGCTCTTTCTTCAGCCATTGCGCGCGAGGGCTGAATGCCCACGGTATCGGCGTTGCTGTTCCAACTTACGATCTTTGTCCTGCTGTGGGCATCGACGACATTATTGGCCAGATTCGGCTGGCGTCGCGCGAGCTGATGCGCCTCGATGCGCCGCTCGTAATGAGCGGCCAT
>JBJMTR010000363.1:0-9315 GCA_045811565.1 Bradyrhizobium sp. | reverse complement strand
GAGGGCGGCGTTCGCTTCCATATCAGCTTCAAAAGGGGTCAACAGGCGGTGATCGATGCCCTCTCGGGCGAACGAGGCGGGAATATCCGTGTTAAAACACGGTCCGACAACAAACTCAAATCATGGGCATGGCCGGATCCTCGCGGATCATCACAAGCGGTATCGCTGTCGTGCTGATCGTCGGCGCGGCGGCGGCCTATGCCATTATTTGGCGGCCGACCATTGCGGCGATCGAACCGCCCGCGCCGCGGACGTTCGATACCGCCCTCGTCAAGCGCGGCCGCGACCTCGCGGCGATCGGCAATTGCAACGATTGCCACACCATACGCGGCGGCAAAAACTTTGCCGGCGGCCTGCCGGTGCCGACGCCGTTTGGAACGATCTACTCTTCCAACATTACGCCGGACCGGGAAACCGGGATCGGGCAATGGTCGGAAGCCGCATTCCGCCGCGCGATGCGCGACGGGGTCAATCGCGAAGGCCAGCATCTCTATCCGACCTTTCCCTACGATCACTTCACCAATGTTTCCGACGAGGATGACCAAGCGCTTTATGCCTTCCTGATGACCCGGCAGCCGGTTCGCGCGGCCGCGCGCGACAACCAGCTGTCCTTTCCGTTCAATCAGCGGCCCCTGATTGCGGGATGGAAATTACTGTTCCTTCGCCGCGACGGCCATCAGGCGGATGCTACGAAGAGCGCCGATTGGAATCGAGGTGCCTATCTGGTCGCCGGCCTCGCTCATTGCGGCGCCTGCCATACGCCGCGCAACGCGCTTGGCGCGGAACGCGTGACCGCCCAGTTTTCCGGCGGCGATGTCGACAATTGGCTTGCTTATGCCCTTAACGACCGCTCACACGCGCCGGTGCCGTGGGATGCCGACGCCCTGTACGCTTACTTGCGCAATGGCTGGCATCCCGATCACGGCACGGCGCGCGGGCCGATGGCGCAAGTGGTCAGCAACCTGTCGTCGGTGCCGGACAGCGACGTCCGCAGCATCGCGGTCTACATGGCCGATATATCAGGTGTGCCGACGCCGGACCGCAAACGACAGGGCGAAGCCGCGCTCGCGCAAGCAAAATCAGCGTCTCATGCGTCGCAGACCGACACCGCCGGCGCATCGATCTACGCCGCCGCTTGCGCGTCCTGCCATGAGACCGCCCGGCCGCTCCCCTATGGCGGCGTCAATCTCGCGCTCAGCACCGCGATCTCCAGTCCGGATCCGCGCAATCTCGCCAACATCGTGCTGTCGGGCGTATCAGCCATCGAAGGTGAACGCAGCCCGATCATGCCGGGATTTGCTGACAACATGAATGATGCGCAGATTGTGGCGCTGCTGAACTATCTGCGAGCTCGCTTCACCAAGCAACCGGCATGGAGCGACGTTGAAAAGGCTGTCGCGGATGCGCGCAGCACCGAGACGGTATTTCTTCAGAAATCGGCCGGGCCACGCAATGCGCCGGCCGATCCCACACAGCGAGACGAGCCATGATGACATTGAAAGTCAATGGTCGGGAACACCTGGTCGACGCCGAGCCGGATACGCCGCTGCTCTATGTGCTGCGCGACGATATCAAGCTCAATGCTGCCAAGTTCGGCTGCGGCCTGGGCCAATGTGGTTCCTGCACGGTGATCGTTGACGGCAAGGCGGTACTGTCCTGTGTGACTCCGCTGCTCCTGCTCGAAGGCAAGCAGGTGACAACGCTCGAAGGGCTCGGCTCGGTGGCCGAGCCGGCGCCGATCCAGCGTGCGTTCATGGAAGAGCAGGCGGCGCAATGCGGCTATTGCATCCCCGGAATGATGATGCGGGCACAGGCGCTGCTGCTGAAGAATTCCAGGCCAACCGATGCGCAAATCCGCGCCGAGCTCGAGCCGCATCTATGCCGCTGCGGTACCCATATGCGCATTCTGCGCGCGGTGCATCGCGCGGCGCGGTTGATGGATACGGCCGACGCGTCCTCAAGGTTCAAGAGGAGCGCGCCATGAACGGCCCGGTCATTCTCGATCGTCGCCGCCTGCTTGCGGGCGGCGGTGCACTCATCGTCAGCTTCTCACTGTCGGGCGCTTTTGCGCAAGGCCAGGCTCCGGCAGCCGCGCCGGCGCAAAAACCTCCCGGCAGCCTCGCAACTGCACCGTATCTGGATTCCTGGATCCGGATCGATGCCGACGGCAGCATCACGGTCTTCACCGGCAAAGCAGAACTCGGCCAGGGTTTCAAGACCGCGTTTCAGCAGATTGCCGCCGAGGAGCTCGACGTTCCCTTTGAATCGTTAAACGTCATCACCGCTGACACGAAACTCACGGCGAACGAGGGCTATACGGCCGGCAGCAACTCGGCGAAAGACAGCGGCACCGCGATTCAGAACGCGGCGGCGCAGGTGCGCGAGTTGCTGGTTGGGGAAGCGGCGAAGCGGTTTGATCTGCCGGTGGAAAATCTCCGGACCGAAAATGGCGCGGTAATCGCGCCGGATGGCCGCGGCCTGTCCTATGGCGAATTGGTCGCCACCGACATGTTGCATGTGCAGGCGCAGCCGAAATCCAGGTTGAAGAATCCCGCCACCTTCAGAGTGTTGGGCCAGCCGGTGCCACGCGTCGATATCCCTGCAAAAGTCACTGGTGGCGCGGCCTATGTGCAGGACATGCGGCTACCCGGCATGGTGCATGCCCGGGTAGTGCGGCCGCCCAGCTACGGCGCGCAGCTGGCGGAGTGCGACGTTTCGGTGGTCGAGAAACTGCCGGGCGTGATCAAAGTCGTGCGCGATGGCAATTTCCTCGCCGTTGTCGCGGAAAAGGAGTTTCAGTCGGTCAAGGCGATGAATGCGCTTTCTGCCGCCACGAAATGGAAGGAGACGCCGAGCCTGCCGAAGCAGGATGATTTGCTCAACGTCCTGACCAGCCTGCCGTCGCAGGATTCCACCATTTTCGAGCGCAGCGAGCCGTCGGTCTCCGGTCAGAAGTCGATCGAGGCCATCTATACACGGCCCTATCAGGCGCATGGCTCGATTGGGCCGTCCTGCGCGGTTGCGCAATTTGCCGACGGCGCAATGAGGGTATGGACGCATACGCAGGGCGTCTATCCCGATCGTCAGGGCATTGCCGAGATGCTGCGCATGCCGCCGGCGAGCGTCCGCCTCGTCCATGTCGAAGGCTCCGGCTGCTACGGCCATAACGGCGCCGACGATGCCGCGGCCGATGCGGCGCTGATCGCGCGCGCATTGCCGGGAAGTCCAGTGCGCGTGCAATGGATGCGCGAGCAGGAGCACGCCTGGGAGCCCTTCGGGCCGGCGATGGTGACGAAACTGAAAGCCTCGCTCGACGGCGATGGCAAGATCGCCGACTGGCATTTTGAGGTGTTCAGCAATACCCATTCGATGCGGCCGGGCGGCGCTGGAGCGCTGCTCGCTGCGCAGCACGTGGCGCAACCCTTTGCCGTGCCGGCACCGAAACCGCTGCCGTTGCCGGAAGGCGGCGGCGACCGCAATGCGATTCCGATCTACTCGTTCCCCAATGCGCATGTCGTGCATCACTTCATCCCGGCGATGCCCTTGCGGATTTCGGCAATGCGCGCCCTCGGCGCCTATCACAATGTGTTCTCGATCGAGAGTTTTATAGATGAACTCGCCGGCCTTGCCGGCGCCGATCCGGTCGAGTTCAGATTGAAGCATCTCGATGATCAACGCGGCCGCGACGTGGTCGAAAAAGCGGCGCAAGGGTTTGGCTGGAAGCGCGGCCAGAGGCCGCCGCCGGATCGAGGCTACGGCTTTGCCTTTGCGCGCTACAAGAACCTCGCGGCCTATTGCGCGATCGCCTCGGAGGCCGAAGTAAACCGCGAGACCGGCCGCCCGCGCCTGGTGCGCGCTGTGGCAGCCGTCGATGCCGGTCAGGTCGTCAACCCGGACGGACTGATCAACCAGATTGAAGGCGCAATCGTGCAGTCGATGAGCTGGACACTGTACGAAAGCGTGACATTCGACGATACCAGGATCACCAGCATCGACTGGCAGACTTATCCGATCCTGCGCTTCAACTCCGTACCTGAAAGTATCGACGTCCACATCATCAACCGTCCCGGCCAGCCGTTCCTGGGCAGCGGCGAAACCGGCCAGGGTCCGGCCGCCGCGTCAATCGCCAACGCCATCGCCAATGCGACTGGAAAGCGCCTGCGCAATCTGCCGCTGACGCGCAAACGCATCAAGGACGCGATCGATGCGTGATAAGAAGTTCGGCGTCGTCCCTGCGAAAGCAGGACCCATAACCACAAGTATTCGTTGTTATGCGAGATAGTGGCCTGGCTTCTGAAAAAACACAGGCCTGTGGTTACCGGTCCTGGCTCAAGGCCGGGACGACAGGTGAGGGCGCGGCCAGCATCTACTGATACGTCGCGACAATATCCGATACTGCGCGCTCAAGCTGGTGCGCGGTGGCGCATTGACGCACGACGGTGCAGAAGGTGGCATAGCGCGACATTTCCGAATCGCCAAAGCCCCAGGTCATGCGGCCCTCCGGGTTGAGCCATACCAGCCGCTTCGATCGCTCGCCGACCCGACGCAAAATGTCGGCTCGCGGATCGAGGTTGTTGCTGCGGGCATCGCCGAGCACGATCACGGTGGTCTGCGGCGTGATCGCATTCATCCACTGCTTTTCAAAATCGGCGAATGAGTTGCCATAATCGGACGAGCCGAAGCCGACTTTGGACATGATTTCGGCCATCGCCTCTTCTGGCGATTTTGACTCCAGGATGTCGCTGACTTCGATCAGATTTCCGGAGAAGGCGAAGGAGCGGACGTCGTCGACCACTTCATGGAGGCTGTGGATCAGCAGCAAAAAGAAATCAGAGACGCGCGCCACCGAGCCCGAGACGTCGCAGAGCGCGACAATCTTCGGCTTGTCGCGATGCCGTCGCTTCCATGCGGTGAGGAAGGGCACGCTGCCCCACGCCGCGTTACGGCGCAGCGTCCGGCGCACGTCGAGATGGCCGCGGCGCTGCCGCTTGCGCGGTTTGCTGTAGCGCTCGCGAAGGCGGCGGGCGATCTGACGAATCAGAGAGCGCATCTGCTCGACCTGGCGCGGCTCGATCCGGGACAGCGGCGCGTTGCGCAAAATTTCGTTGCGCAGGTTCTCGGTTTGCTCGCGTCCATAAAGCAGCAGTGCCTGCGAGACCGTGTCTCGCACGCTATCGCGCAGACCTTCGAGCGCAACGGCCAGCCGTTCCGCCAGCGCGGGATTCGTCGCAGTCAGGTTATCGAGATCGTCGCGCAGGCGCTGGATGCCCATCGCATCGAGAATGCGACCTGAAAATATCCCGCGCTGGGTGAAATAGCGGATATCGAACAAGGACGCCGCACCCGATGCGTTGGCAATCGCCGCCGATATAGCATTGCGGTCCTGCGACATCAGCATCTGCGCGAGCGGGCCGAGGTCTTGGCTCGCATCACCACCGCTGGTGTCGGCGTCCGCATCGGATGTTGCGCCGGATAGGGGCTTTTCCGAGTCGTCGGATTCGTCCCTTTCGGGCGTGTCCTGCGGCGGCTCGGGCTGACTAAAATACAGGTCGAAGCAGTCGCCGAGCGCCTTCTTTTCGTCCTGAGTCTTGGCGAGCGTCAGCAGAAAGGCGTCGCGCAGGACGCCGCGATCGGTAAAGCCGACTTTTGAGACCGCGCGCATCGCATCGATGCTTTCGGCGGGCGAGACCCGGACCCCGGCCCCCCGCGCCGCACGAAAGAAGCGATGCAGGTTTTCTCGCATCGGGCTCACCCGAAGACGTTTTGACGCAAAGCCTTGGCAATGAACGTAGTGACCTGAGGTCTCGCCGCTTCGATATCCGCTTCGTATTTCAGAAGGACATTAAGGGTGTCCTTGACCAGTTCATGGTCAAGTTCGGAAGCCTGCAGCAGCACGAGAACGCGTGCCCAGTCGATGGTTTCACTCACCGACGGCAGCTTCTTCAGATCCAGCGTGCGGATCTCGTGGATGAAGCCGACCATCTGCTTGCGCAAGGTTTGCGAAATGCCGGGCACGCGGCTTTCGACGATGCGCTCTTCCAGCTTCTGCTCGGGGAATCCGATGTGAAGATGCAGACAACGCCGCTTCAAGGCGTCGCCGAGATCGCGCTCGCTGTTCGAGGTGAGGATCACGGTCGGCGGCGCGACGGCGACAACCGTTCCGAGTTCCGGAATCGTGACCTGGAAATCACTGAGGATTTCGAGCAGCAGCGATTCGAACTCGGCGTCCGATTTGTCGATCTCGTCGATCAGCAGCACGCAGCCGGCCGGCTGCTCGAGCGCCTGCAACAGCGGCCGCGGTTCGACAAACTCTTTGGAGAAGAAGACGTCGCCGAAATCATGCAATTGATCGAGTGCGGCATGCAATGTTGCGGCGCCGCCGAGCACTTCGCCGAGCTTGTCCTTCAGGATCTGCGTGTAGAGCAACTGCTTGGCGTATTTCCATTCGTAGAGCGCCTTGGCCTCGTCCAGCCCCTCGTAGCACTGCAGGCGGATCATCTTCAGCCCGCGCCACGCCGCGATCGCTTTGGCCAGCTCTGTCTTGCCGACGCCGGCGGGACCTTCGACCAGGATCGGCTTTTCGATCTGCTGTGAAAGATACACCGCGGTCGCGATCTGCCGGCTCGCGATATAGCCTTGCGCGGCGAGGCCGCTTTCCACTGCCTCGATCGAGGCTGCAGGCCGATGGTCAGCCACCAATGTGCGCTCCGGATTCAAAGACGTCGGTCTGTTCTGCCTGCGTTCCCGGCAAAGAACAAGCCTCGTTTACTCATGGGAGGCCGCGGTTCCCTGTATTTTCCGCCTAGCCGCTTGATGACTTTTCTTCGAATCGTCATCCCGTTCTATCTTTTTGTTTGAGCATGATCTCCGCGCAACGCGCTGCGTTTGTCGCGAGGGAAAACCGGCACCTACTTTTCCGGGTTATGCTCTAGCGCAATACCAGCCCGGTCGCTGCCTCGAGCTCGCCGATCGCCTGCGCCGCGCTGACCACCTTGATCGTGGTCATGCCCATTTCGCGCGCGGGTTTTAGGTTGACGCCGAGATCGTCGAGATAGATGCAGCGCCTGGGATCCACCTCGAGCGTCTCGACCATCATCTGATAGATGCGCGGGTCGGGTTTTCGGAGGCCGATCTTGGCGGACTCGATGACGTGATCGAACAGCACCATCACTTCCGCGATGTAAAGCGAGCGTCCGCTGTGGCTGCCGATGGCATTGCCGGGAAGGTTGTTGGTGATGCAGCCGGTCTTGAATTTGGCCTTTACGCGCTTGAGCGCCTCGACCATTTCGGGCCGCAGGTCGCCCGAGAGCAGCGGCAGCACATCCTTGCCGCGGACCTCCGCGCCCAAAACCAGCGATTCGATCGCGAACAGTTCATCGAACGCCTCGATGTCGACTTCGGCGCGCTCGAATTTTGCCCAGGCGTTTTCCAGATGATTGGCAGCGTTGGTGCGCCTGATGATGTCGGTGGGCAGCCCACGCTCGGTTTCAAACCGCGTAAACGCCTCGAACGGCGAGGTGGTCAGCACCCCGCCAAAATCCCAGATCACTGCCTCGATCATTGTTCTCTGCCCACGTGAATGCTTCGGTGAGCGGCTAACACGGAATGCTGACGGGAGCCAGTCCGAACCGCGGCTTGGCGATGCGGGTCGCACGGGATATTGCTGCGCGGATGAAAATCTTGCTTCGAACACTCGGTGCTCTGGCGCTGCTGACCTCCTATTCGGCCCATGCCATCGTCGGCGGCGGCGCGCCCTCGGCGGAAGGTGTCGGCCGTTCTATCGTCACCATCGTCGGCTCGCGCGGTAATTTCTGCACCGGCGCGCTGATCGCGCCGAAGCTGGTATTGACGGCTGCGCATTGCGTGCAGCCCGGGGCGGATTACAAGATCGTTGAATATGAGGCAGCTCAGCCACAACTGCAGGACGCCAGGAGAGTAGCCATCCATCCTGCTTTCAATAGGGAGGCCATGGCGACCCATCGCGCCACCGCCGATGTGGCGTTGCTGCAACTGGAGCTTGTTGCCAAGGGAAAAGCTCCATCGGTGCTCGGCGCTCCAAACGTTCCCATCATGGTCGGTGGCCGTTTCACGATCGCCGGCATCGGCGTAACCGTGCGCGGCGACGGCAAGAGCGGCGGCACGATCCGTGTTGCAGGGTTGGTCGCAACCGGCAAACCGGGCACCCTGCAGATTCGCCTGGTCGATCCGCTCGGGCAGGGGACGCGCGATGGACTCGGCGCCTGCACCGGCGATTCCGGCGGACCTGTTTTCGAGGACAAGCAAACCGGCCCCGCCATCATCGGCGTCATCAGCTGGTCGACCGGGCCAAACGGTTCAGCCGGTTGTGGCGGCATGACCGGCGTTACGCCGCTGACGCTCTATCGGGATTGGATTTTGCAAACGGCGAGACGGTGGGGCGCGGGGTTGTAGCTTGTTCGGAGCCATAGTTGTGTAGGGTGAGCGAAGGGTGCCCACCATTTATCAAGAACACCGATCTGGATTGATGGTGGGCACGGCGCGAAGAGCGCTTTTGCCTACCCCACGAGATCAATGCTTCGCCGCCTCGTTGGCCGCGGCGTTGTTAAGTACGATCAGGCCATCGACGGCGACGCCGAGCTTGCTGTTGATCAAAAACGGATTGACGTCGATCGACGCGATCCGGTTGCCAGCATCCGCCATCAGATTGGACAGGCCGACCAGCGCTTTCACCGCGGAAGCCTCGTGCAGCGCGGGCTTGCCGCGATAGCCCTTCATCTTGACGCCGGCCTTGGTTTTGTTGATCAGCGCTTTCGCTTCTTCCGCATCCAGCGGCGCGCCGGCGAGCGCGACGTCCTTCATCAATTCGATATCGACGCCGCCGGTGCCAAACAGCACCACCGGCCCCATCTCGGCATCGAGCGAGGCGCCGACCACGAGCTCGAGGTCGGCCTTGACCTGCTGCGCGATCAAGATGCCTTCGAGCCTTGGTTTGTTCTTGAGCTTCTTGACCCGCGCAGTGATGTCGTTGAACGCTTTTTTCACCTCGGCGGGGCTGTTGAGGTTCAGCACAACGCCGCCGATATCGGACTTGTGCAGGATGTCGGGGCTGACCACTTTTGCAACCACGGGGAAGCCGATTTTCCGCGCGATCTTCACCGCGTCCGCCGCTGTCTGCGCGATCTCCTCCTTGGACACGGGAATGCCGTAAGCTCTCAGCAATTTCTTCGAGGCGACTTCGTCCAGCGCCGCGGCGCCATTGGCGCTCTTCAGCGCCTTCTCCAGCACCGCGCGCGCCGATGCCTTTGAACTCGAGACGATATCCGGCACTTCCTTGCG
>JBJMTR010000362.1:0-8661 GCA_045811565.1 Bradyrhizobium sp. | reverse complement strand
GCGTTGGCGCTGACCGACACCGACAACATGTTCGGGGCGCTGGAATTCTCCGACAAGATGGCGGGTTACGGCATCCAGCCGATCGTCGGCTGCGAGCTCGCGGTCGATTTCGGCGATGTCGACCCCACTGCGCGCAATGCGCTGGCCGCAGGCCCCGCGCGGATCGTGTTGCTGGCGGCACGCGAGCGCGGCTATCGCAGTCTGATGCGGTTGAACTCGCGGGCGTTCCTGGAGACGCCGGTACATCAATCTCCGCATATCAAGTTTGAATGGCTGCACGACAATGCCGAGGACCTGATCGCCTTGACCGGCGGTCCGGATGGGCCGATCTCGCTGGCGCTCAACGCCGATCATGCCGCGCTTGCCGGGACTCGCTGCGAGCGGCTGGCGAGCCTGTTCGGAGACCGCCTCTACGTCGAATTGCAGCGCCACGGCCTCGACAAGGAGCGCCGCACGGAAGCCGGGCTGATCGATCTCGCCTACACAAAAGGATTGCCGCTGGTCGCCACCAACGAGCCTTACTTCGCAACCAATGACGACTACGAGGCCCATGACGCGCTGTTGTGCATCGCCGGCGGCCGCCTGATCGCCGAGACCGACCGCGACCAGCTCACGCCCGATCACCGCTTCAAGACCCGCGCGGAAATGGCGGTGCTGTTTGCCGATATTCCGGAGGCGCTGGCGTCGACGGTCGAGATCGCCGAGCGTTGCTCGTTCCGGCCTATGACGCGCAAGCCCATCCTGCCGCGCTTCACTGTCGGCGCCGGTACCAATGCGACCGACGCCGCAACGGAGGAGGCGGCGGAGTTACGCCGTCAGGCCGAGGAAGGCCTGAGCAACCGCCTCCGGGTGCACGGGCTTTCCCATGGCACGACCGAAGAGGACTATCGCGCGCGGCTCGCCTTCGAGCTCGATGTCATCACCCGCATGAACTATGCGGGTTACTTCCTGATCGTATCTGACTTCATCAAGCACGCGAAATCCGAGGGCATCCCCGTAGGGCCGGGGCGCGGCTCCGGCGCGGGATCGCTGGTCGCCTATGCACTTACCATCACTGACCTCGATCCGATTCGCTTTGGACTGCTGTTCGAGCGCTTCCTCAATCCCGAACGTGTGTCGATGCCGGACTTCGACATCGACTTCTGCCAGGATCGCCGCGGCGAGGTAATCGACTACGTGCAGCAGCGCTATGGCCGCGATCAGGTGGCGCAGATCATCACCTTCGGTACGCTGCAGGCGAGGGGCGTGCTGCGCGACGTGGGGCGCGTGCTGCAGATGCCCTATGGGCAGGTCGATAAGCTGACCAAGCTCGTGCCGCAAAATCCCGCCGCGCCGGTGACGTTGGCGGCGGCGATTGCCAGCGAGCCGAAGCTGCAGGCGTTTCGCGATGAGGACGCCGTGGTGGCGCGCGCTTTCGACATCGCGCAACGTCTCGAAGGCCTGACCCGCCACGCGTCAACCCACGCCGCCGGCATCGTGATCGGCGACCGGCCCTTAAGCGAACTGGTGCCGCTCTATCGCGATCCCAAATCCGACATGCCGGTGACCCAGTTCAACATGAAGTGGGTCGAGCCGGCGGGGCTCGTCAAATTCGACTTTCTTGGCTTGAAGACGCTGACGGTGCTCGATGTGGCGGTAAAGCTGCTGAAGCAGCGCGACATCGATGTCGATCTGGCAACCCTGCCGCTCGATGATGCCGCAAGTTACCAGATGCTGGCCAAGGGCGACGTGGTCGGCGTGTTCCAGGTTGAAAGCCAGGGCATGCGGCGCGCGCTGGTCGACATGCGGCCGGACCGTTTCGAGGACATCATCGCGCTGGTGGCGCTCTATCGTCCCGGTCCGATGGCCAATATCCCGACCTATTGCGCGCGCAAGCATGGCGACGAAGAGCCGGAATATCTGCACCCGCTGCTCGAGCCGATCCTGAAAGAGACTTTCGGCGTCATCATCTATCAGGAACAGGTGATGCAGATCGCGCAGGTAATGGCCGGCTATTCGCTCGGCGAAGCCGACCTGTTGCGCCGCGCGATGGGCAAGAAAATCCGATCCGAGATGGAGAAGCAGCGCGAACGCTTCGTCGCGGGCGCGGTCAAGACCAACGTGCCGAAAGCGCAGGCCGAGACGATCTTCGAGCTGCTCGCCAAGTTCGCCGACTATGGCTTCAACAAAAGCCACGCCGCGGCCTATGCGCTGGTGTCGTACCACACCGCCTACATGAAGGCGCATTATCCGGTGGAGTTTCTGGCGGCGTCGATGACGCTCGAACTCAACAACACCGATAAGCTGTCGGAATTTCGCGCCGAGGCCCAGCGGCTCGGCATCAAGGTCGAGGCGCCGAATATCAATCGCTCCGGCGCGACCTTCGAGGTCGGCGACGGCACCATCTATTACGCGCTGGCCGCGCTGAAGGGCGTCGGTCCGCAAGCAGTCGAGCTGATCGTGCAGACGCGCCGCGACGGGGCCTTCACGTCGCTGGCCGACTTCGCTGCGCGCGTCAATCCGCGCGCGATCAACAAGCGCATCATCGAGAGCCTGGCGGCGGCCGGCGCCTTCGACACGCTCGATTCAAATCGTGCGCGGGTGTTCGCGGGCGCAGACGCCATCCTCGCAGCCTGCCAACGCAGCCATGAGGCCGCGACGGTCGGGCAGAACGACATGTTCGGCGGTGCCGCCGATGCGCCCGCCATCATGCTGCCCCAGGTCGAGCCGTGGTTGCCGGCCGAGCGGCTGCGCCGGGAGTACGATGCGATCGGCTTCTTCCTGTCGGGTCACCCGCTCGATGATTACGCGACCGTGTTGAAGCGCCTGAGGGTACAGAGCTGGGCGGAATTTTCCCGCGCGGTCAAAACCGGCGCGACCGCCGGAAAAGTTGCTGCGACCGTGGTGTCGCGTATGGAACGGCGCACCAAGACTGGCAACAAGATGGGCATCATGGGCCTGTCGGACCCGACCGGCCATTTCGAAGCCGTGCTGTTTTCCGAAGGCCTCGCCCAATATCGGGACGTGCTGGAGCCGGGAGCTGCGGTCTTGCTGCAGCTCGGCGCCGAACTGCAGGGCGAGGATGTGCGGGCGCGGGTACTGCACGCCGAACCGCTGGATGACGCCGCCGCCAAAACCCAGAAGGGCCTGCGCATTTTCGTCCGTGATACCAAGCCGCTGGATTCCATCGCGAGAAGGCTGAACATGCCGGAAGCGGCCGCGCCCAATGGCGCGCCCAAGGCAGCTCAAGCGAAACCGACACCAGCGCCTTCAGGTGGCGCCGATGGTGACGTCTCGCTCGTCATCATGCTCGATTTGGAGACCGAGGTGGAAATGAAGCTCCCGGGCCGCTTCAAGGTCTCGCCGCAGATCGCTGGCGCAATAAAGGCGGTGTCCGGCGTGGTGGACGTGCAGATGCTCTGAACGAACCGCCCGCATCTTTGTCAGTTAGCGGCGCGTCCTGCCTTGCTGGCACCGTAATTTATTCAAGAGATGTTCAGCCGGACGCGCGCTCAATGCACGGGCGCGCTTGAGTTGCAGTGGGGACATAGAGCGATGTGGCTGATCAGTAGGTTCTCGATCTTTTCGGTATGTCTGCTTGCGATGTCCGGGTTTCCGGCGCTCCTGAGTCCCGCTTTTGCACAGCAACAGGAAAAGCGCGTTGCGCTCGTGGTTGGCAACGGCGCCTATGCGAAATCGCCGCTGGCGACCGCGGCCAATGACGCGGGCCTGATCGCGCAAACCTTGCAGGCGGCCGGCTTCGACGTGATCGGCGCCCGCGACCTCGACGGCGACACGCTGCGCAAGAGTTTCCGCGACTTCATCCAGAAAGCTGAGAGTTCGGGGCCCGGCACGGTCGCGATGGTGTATCTCGCGGGCTACGGGCTGCAGCTGGCCGGTGAGAACTATTTCGTGCCGGTCGATAGCGCAATCAACCGCGACACCGATATTCCGACGGAAGCCTTGCGGATCAGCGACTATATCCGCCAGCTCGCATCTCTGCCGCTGAAGGCCGGCATCGTCGTGCTGGACGCGGCGCGGCAGCAAGCTTTCGTCGAGGGGCAGATCGCAAGCGGCCTCGCACTGGTCGAAGCGGATCCGCATATGCTGATCGGGTTCAACGCGGCGCCTGGCACCATCGCTCCGCCGGAGCAGGGATCGTACGGCGTCTACGCCCAGTCGCTCGCGGAGATGATCCGCACCGGCGGCCTGCCGCTTCCGGAGGTTTTCAATCGCGTGCGGCTTCGCGTCAACGAAGCGAGCAAGGGCGCGCAGGTGCCGTGGGATGCCCAGAAGATCGATGCCCAATTCATGTTCTTCGAGCGCGCGCCCGATGCGCCGGTGCCCGCGCCGGCGGATCAGGCCGCCGCGATCCGTGACAAACCGATCCGCGATCTCGGCGTGCAGGAAGCCTACACCGCGGCGCTCGAGCGCGACACGCTGCAAGGCTATGAAGATTTCCTGGCCGCCTATGCAAGCGATCCACTCGCAAAACGGGTGAGGGCGATTGTCGCCGCGCGGCGCGAAGCGATCACCTGGCGCCGCAGCTACCGCACCGACACGCCCAATGCCTATTGGTCCTACTTGCGGCGCTATCCACGCGGGCCTCACGCCGCCGATGCACGGCGTCGTCTCGCCATTCTCACAGCGCCACTGGAGCCGCCGCCGGCGTTCGAAGTCATCGATTACGATGTGCCGCCTCCGCCGCCCGACGAAATCGTCTACGTCGATCGTCCCGTACTAATCTTCAGCGATCCCGAGTTCGACTTTGCGCCGCCACCGCCGCCGCCAGTGTATTACCTGCCGCCGCCGCCGCCGGATTTCGTCGAGTTGCCGCCGCCGCTGCCACCGATCGGGTTGTTCATCCTGCCACAGCCGGTGTTCGTGCCGATCCCGGTCTACGTCCGCCCACCGGTGTATGTGGCGGCGCCGCCGAACAACATCATCTACGCCAACATCCACAACACGACGGTCATCAACAACGTCATCAACCGACCGCTTCAGCCGCCGCCGGCAGCGCCTGGTGGTACGAACGTACAACAGAACGCCAGGGGTGCTGCTCCGCCGGTTTCGCCAACCGTGACCGCCGCTCCGCAGCGGAGCGGTGCCACGCCGGCGCTGCCGCCCGCGGTGGCGCAAAGGGCCACGCTGATCCAGCAAGGCAAACTGCCGGTGCCTCCGAGCGCCGCGATCAATCCCGCGGCGAAGCCCGGTACACCCGGCGCGCCAGGCGGCCAGAGAACTCCGATCAATGCGCCGCAGCCTGCCAATGTGATCCCGAACGCGCTGCCGCAAGGCCAGCCGGCGTTGCCGAAGGCCAATGCGCTGCCTGTGCCTGGCGCCAGGGCGGCACCATCCGCACCGCCGGGCGCCGCGGCAACCACGCCAAACGCGGCTAATCCCAGTGCAAGACTTACACCGAACCAAGCCGGTCCGACGCCTGCGGGACCAGCGGCGCCGAATGCTCCCGCTGCAACAGGTGGCCGGAAGCCGCCGGGCGGGGTAGCGCCGACACCCGGCCAGTCGAGGCCGAGCGTCTCGGCGCCCGTTCCGACAGCCAACGCAAGACCGACGGTCGTGCCTGAAGCTGCCGGGAAGCCCGGGGTCGTTCCGCCGCCACCGCCGCCCAAGCCCACGGCCGCGCTGCCCCCCAAGCCGGCTCCGCAAGCTGCCCCGAAACCTCAGATACAGCCGGAAGTGCGGCGAGCACCTCCACCACCGCCGCATCCCGCTCCGCAAATGGCAAGGTCTTCGCCGCCGGCCCCTCGGATAGCGGCGCCTCCACCGCCGCCGCCTCGGGTAGCTGTACCACCGCCGCCGCCACCCCGTGTGGCCGCGCCGGCCCCTCGGGTAGCGGCGCCTCCACCACCGCCGCCTCGGGTAGCTGCACCACCGCCGCCGCCCCGCGTGGCCGCGCCGCCACCTCAGATGGCTCGGCCAGCGCCACCGCCACCCCCGCGGCCAGCGCCTCCGCCGCCTGCGGCCGTGGCCAAGAAATGCCCGCCGAACGTTCCGAGATGCTGAGGTGGAGCCGGTCAGACAAAAGTCTGATCGGCGCCGCCGCAACTGCCTGCCGAACCCGCGCCGTCGAACGTGGCAGCGCGGGCCGACCGTTGCCATTGCACGCCCGGCGCATCGGCACGGTGACGCTGCGCGTGCGCGATCCCGATCTGGTCGCGAACTTCTGCCGCGACGCGATTGGCTGACTGTAATACAGCGCGCAGCGACGGCCACACGCGTGCGCCTCATCAAGGTTTGACCGCCATCCCGAAACGGTCTGTTGTATACTTGAGAAAAGGGGCAGCTGCGCTGCCTTGCACCAGCTGCGCCTGAAACTCCAGCAACGGAGGCCCGCGATGAAAGTCAAAGACGTGATGCACAAGGGTGTCGACTGGGTCAGCCCGAATACCCCTGTCACCGAACTTGCGAAATTGATGAGAGAGCACGACATCGGTTGCATTCCGATCGGGGAGAACGATCAATTGATCGGAATGGTGACGGACCGCGACATCGTCTGCAAAGGGCTTGCGAGCAACAAGTTCGATGCTGGCCGCGCGATGGCGCGCGACGTGATGACCGAAGGCATCCATTGCTGCCGGGAGGACGATGATCTCGCAAAGGCGGTGCATCACATGGAGACGCTGAAGGTGCGCCGGCTGCCGGTGATCAACAAGAGCAAGCGAATGGTCGGCATGATCAGTCTGGGTGACGTCGGCCATTCTGCGCCCGGTGATCTGCTGTCCGAGTGCGTCAAGAGCGTTTCGGCGCACCACTGAAGCGTTATTGAGGCTGATTACATTCGGCAGTGCACTTTAGTTCAGCACCACCATCGTAATGAGTGGGTTGCGCGGCGGCGCGTGGCCCGCCAGCGCAAACGCATGCGCACCTGGCTGTAGACTGAATTGCAAGCTGCCTCGCACGAAGATGTCGGATCGTTGAGGCTCGGCAGTGCGGATCGAGGGGGTGTCAATCGTGCGTTGTGAAGTGCCCGTGCCAGGCCTTCTCGGTCAATCGCGCGAACTGCTCGCGGTCCAGGCGGATCAGCGTGGCGTGATCGCCGCCCTCCATGTAGATCTCGCGTTGCCCATCGATGCTGTCGTCGACGATGACGTCGAGCCCGTAGCACTCGCCTACCGGCGGTATGGCTCCGCGTTCGCAGTCGCTAAACAGCTTCGCGATCTCTTCTTCGCTCGCCAGATCGACCTTGTGGCCGAGTTGTGTTTTCAAAGCCGATAGATGGAGGTGGTGAGAGGCCGGAAGGATGGCCATCATGTAGCCGCCGTCACGGCGCAGCACGACGCCCTTGGCGAGGCAGTCGCCGGGCACATGGCTGGCTTCGGCAGTTCGCGTCGATGACATGGTGGGATTGTGTGAGATCAGGTCGTAGGTGACGGTCTGATCCAGGTACTTTTGCAGGGTCGGGGCGACGGTCATGGCAGTTCCTCCACAGCAATGGGCAATCCGCACACCGGGAGGAACTCGCACCTTCGCCTCACGATGCGGGCGATTGCGGTTACGTTAAGGATACGCCTCTCCGGAGCCCGCGACAATGCAGGCGGCCTGGAATCGCGGTGGCAATTTCAGCAATTCGAGCCCTAACCCGGAATTCACCGGCTAAGGCAGGGCCGCAGCCCACAAAACCGGCCGTATTTCCTTGCTTCCTGTGGAAATCGCGCTATATACCGCGCCATCTCACACGGAAACATGGCTCTAAAAGGCCGTCCGGTGGCAACCGGGCCATAAGGCTCGTTTGCTCACACGTTTCCGGAGGAACCAACCGGAGAACTATCACCATGGCGCTACCCGATTTCTCTATGCGTCAGCTGCTTGAAGCTGGCGTGCACTTTGGCCATCAATCGCACCGCTGGAACCCGAAGATGTCGGATTACATTTTCGGTGCCCGCAACAACATCCACATCATCGATCTGGCGCAGACCGTGCCGATGCTGCATCGGGCCTTGCAGGCGGTTAGCGATACCGTCGCCAAGGGCGGCCGCATCCTGTTCGTCGGCACCAAGCGGCAGGCGCAGGATGGCGTCGCCGAAGCCGCCAAGCGCTCGGCGCAATATTTCGTCAATTCGCGCTGGCTCGGCGGCACGCTGACCAACTGGAAGACGATTTCCGGCTCGATCAAGCGCCTGCGGCACCTCGATGAAGTGCTCAATTCCGGCGAGGCCAGCTCCTATACCAAGAAGGAGCGGCTGACCTTGCAGCGCGAGCGCGACAAGCTCGACCGTTCGCTCGGCGGCATCAAGGACATGGGCGGTCTGCCCGATATGATTTTCGTGATCGACACCAACAAGGAAGACATCGCGATCCAGGAAGCGCAGCGGCTCAATATTCCCGTCGCCGCGATCGTCGATACCAACTCGGATCCGAAGGGCATCACCTACGTGGTGCCGGGCAATGACGACGCCGGCCGCGCCATTTCGCTGTATTGCGATCTGGTCGCCCGCGCCGCGATCGATGGCATTTCGCGCGCCCAGGGCGAAACCGGGGTCGATATCGGCGCGTCCGTTCAGCCGGTGCCGGAGGAAATTCCGGCGACGCCGCAAGCGGCGGGCTTCCAAGGGCTGGCCGGGCCGCGCGGCACCGCCGACGACCTCAAGAAACTCACCGGCGTGTCAGGCACCATCGAGAAGAAGCTCAACGACCTCGGCATCATCCATAACTGGCAGCATG
>JBJMTR010000361.1:0-3697 GCA_045811565.1 Bradyrhizobium sp. | reverse complement strand
TCGTCGATCAGGCCGAACTTGCCTTGCGGTGCGATGAAATCGGCGATCGCCTTGTAATGCTGGTCGGTGAAGGTGAGGCTTGCGACGAGGCAAACGGGCGGCACTTTCAATTTCTCGATCTGCTCCTTCATCGGTTTTGAGTGATCGATTACCGCGTGCGCGCCGAGATCAAGGCACCATTGTCGCGACTCCGGCCGCGTCGCTGTGGCCACCACGGTTAAACCCGTGAGCCGGCGCGCCAGCTGGATCAGGATCGACCCGACGCCGCCGGCGCCGCCGATGATCAAAAGGGTACGCGGATCGACGCTCTTGCCCGGCACCGCGCCCAAGCGGTCGAACAGCAATTCCCAGGCGGTGATCGAGGTCAGCGGCAGCGCCGCGGCTTCCGCGAACGAGAGCGACTTCGGCTTGCGGCCGACGATCCGCTCGTCGACCAGATGAAATTCCGAATTGGTGCCCTGGCGCTGGATTGAGCCTGCGTAGAACACTTCGTCGCCAGCCTTGAACAGCGTGCCATCCGGGCCGACGGCATCGACGATGCCAGCCGCATCGTAGCCGAGGATCTTGGTCTCGCCCTCGGGCGGCGCGGCGCGCTTGCGCACTTTGTAATCGACCGGGTTGGCCGAGATCGCCTTCACCGCGACCCGGATGTCGCGGCCTTTCGGGTCAGGTTTGGCGGTCTCGAAATCGATCAACGCATCCGCCGCATCGATTGGCAGCGATTTCTTGTATCCGACGGCTTTCATTGCCTTGTCTCCCTTGGCTGGCGCAGTGACGCCTAACTGTCGCCCTAGCGCTATTTTGGCAAGTACTGTAGATTCAGGGAAATAGTCCCTGTATGGATACTATTGGGAAAATTACCCATGAAACGGCGAAATTTTGCCCATCGGCCCGGCTGCGCGGTTGAGGCGACGCTCGATCTGATCGATGGCAAGTGGAAAGGCGTCATCCTGTTCCACCTGCAGGCCGGCACCCAGCGCTTCGGCGAGTTGCGGCGGCGAATGCCCGGCATCACCCAGCGCATGCTCACCAAACAGCTCCGCGCACTCGAGGACGACAATCTGGTAATCCGCAAGGTCTACGCCGAGGTGCCGCCGCGGGTCGAATACACGCTGTCGGAAATCGGCGACAGCCTCCGCCCGGTGATCGATGTGCTCAAAGCCTGGGGCGAGGGCCATCAGGAACGGCTATCCTGTGCGCCTGCGCCGGAGACCATCAAACCGCCCCAACGCGTAGCCTAGCTCCGCTTTGTCTTCTCTCGCCGTTAGCCCCCGCCTATATCTAGGCGATGAACTCCGGGATTTTTGCATGATGTTGATTCGCGCTTTGGCCGTGCTGTTGATCTCCGCAAGCGTCGCGATGCCGGTGCTGGCGCAGGATCGCCGCGTGCCGTCCTCGGCTGCGGAGTTGAAACTCTCCTACGCGCCGATCGTGCAGCGCGTGCAGCCGGCGGTGGTCAACGTCTATGCCGCCAAGACGGTGCAGAACCGCAATCCGCTGCTGGACGATCCGATTTTTCGGCGCTTCTTCGGCGTGCCCGGCCAGCAACCGGAGCAGATGCAGCGCTCGTTGGGCTCGGGCGTGATGGTCGATCCGTCCGGGCTCGTCGTCACCAACAACCACGTCATCGAAGGCGCCGACCAGGTGAAAATCTCGCTCGCCGACAAGCGCGAATTCGAGGCCGAGATCGTGCTGAAGGACAGCCGCACCGATCTCGCGGTGCTGCGGGTGAGAGATGGCAGGGAGAAATTCCCTACGCTCGATTTTGCCAATTCCGATGAACTGTTGGTCGGCGACGTCGTGCTGGCGATCGGCAATCCCTTCGGCGTCGGCCAGACCGTGACGCACGGCATCATCTCGGCGCTGGCGCGCACGCAGGTTGGCATCACCGACTATCAGTTCTTCATCCAGACCGATGCTGCGATCAATCCGGGCAATTCCGGCGGCGCCCTGGTCGACATGACCGGCCGGCTCGCTGGAATCAACACTGCGATCTTCTCGCGCTCCGGCGGCTCTCAAGGCATCGGCTTTGCGATCCCCGCCAACATGGTGCGCGTCGTCGTGGCTTCCGCCAAGAGTGGCGGCAAGGCGGTGAAGCGCCCGTGGCTTGGCGCGCGATTGCAGGCGGTGACGCCTGACATCGCCGAAACGCTGGGGCTGAAGCTGCCGAATGGCGCGCTGGTCGCCAACGTGGCTCCAAACAGTCCGGCGGCGAGGGCGGGGCTGAAATTGTCGGACCTGATTGTCGCGATCGACGGCCAGCAGATCGACGATCCCAACGCATTCGATTATCGCTTTGCCACCCGTCCGCTGGGCGGCGCGGCCCAGATTGATGTGCAGCGCGGCGGCAAGACGGTGAAAGTCGCCGTGCCGCTCGAAACCGCGCCTGACACCGGCCGCGATGAAATCGTGCTGACCGCGCGCTCGCCGTTCCAGGGCGCGAAAGTCGCCAACATCTCGCCGGCCCTGGCCGATGAATTGCATCTCGATGCCGCCACCGAAGGCGTCGTGGTGACCGATCTTGCCGATGACGCAACAGCCGCGAATGTCGGATTCCAAAAGGGCGATATTATCCTCGCCGTCAACAATCAGAAGATCGCAAGGACGTCTGATCTCGACAAGGCATCGAAGACGTCGTCGCGGATCTGGCGGATCACCGTGGTGCGCGGCGGCCAGCAGATCAACGTGACGCTCGGCGGATGAGTCCTAAGCGACCACGCGAAGCCAGCAACCTCTTTGCCGCGGCAGGGATGGAGCAGGACGCGCCGCATCCGCTGCCGGACAAATTGCGCCCGCGCTCGCTCGCCGATGTCGTCGGCCAGGATCATATCCTTGGACCCGACGGCGCGCTGACGCGCATGCTGGCGACGCGTACGCTCGGCTCGCTGATCTTCTGGGGACCGCCCGGCACCGGCAAGACGACCGTGGCGCGGCTGCTGGCTGACGCAACCGAATTGCATTTCGAGCAGATTTCCGCGGTGTTTTCGGGCGTCGCAGATCTCAAGAAAGCGTTCGATGCCGCGCGGGCGCGCCGCGAGACCGGCAAGGGTACGCTGTTGTTCGTCGATGAAGTGCATCGCTTCAATCGCGCGCAGCAGGATTCCTTTCTGCCCGTGATGGAAGACGGCACCGTGGTCTTGGTCGGCGCCACCACCGAAAATCCGTCGTTCGAACTCAACGCCGCGCTATTGTCGCGAGCGCGCGTACTGGTATTTCACTCGCTCGATGCCGCGGCGGTCGAGAAACTCTTTGCGCATGCCGAGAAGGTCGAGGGCAAGAAATTGCCGCTCGATGCGGAAGGGCGCGCGGTGCTGGTGCGGATGGCCGATGGCGACGGTCGCGCCGCGCTGACATTGGCTGAGGAGGTCTGGCGCGCCGCGCGCAAGGACGAAGTCTTTGACGCCGCGCAGTTGCAGGAGATCCTGCAGCGCCGCGCTCCGATCTACGACAAATCCGCCGACGGCCATTACAATCTGATCTCGGCGCTGCATAAATCGGTGCGCGGCTCCGATCCCGATGCAG
Source organism: Bradyrhizobium sp. (assembly GCA_045811565.1). Lineage (GTDB taxonomy): Bacteria > Pseudomonadota > Alphaproteobacteria > Rhizobiales > Xanthobacteraceae > Bradyrhizobium. The sequence continues at coordinate 175 of JBJMTR010000361.1, read as the reverse complement.
CGTTGTATTATCTCGCGCGCATGCTGGACGCCGGCGAAGACCCGCTGTTCCTGGCGCGGCGCGTGGTGCGCATGGCAGTGGAAGATATCGGGCTTGCCGATCCGCAGGCGCTGGTGATCTGCAACGCCGCCAAGGATGCCTTCGATTTCCTTGGCCATCCCGAAGGCGAACTTGC
>JBJMTR010000360.1:0-18343 GCA_045811565.1 Bradyrhizobium sp. | reverse complement strand
CAGGATGCAGGCGGGTGTCCTGGATCGTGCGACCGACAACAGCGCCGCACCGTCCGCAAAGCAGATAACCTGATAGCCCGCCGCCGATAGCACCATCGAAAGCGTGTCGCGAACCGCGGGATCGTCATCGACCACAAAAATCTCCCCGCGGGAGGGGACCTTTTCAGCCATGTCTCATCGCCCATCAATGATGAAGCCTGACGCGCACCCGTATAAGACCTGGACCGACGCCCAATACGGAACGGCCCCGTAGTTCTACGGGACGTTAGCCTAACGCACAAGTAGCGCCGCCATCCTGGAAATGCGGGCGATCGAATCCGCCTCCTGTGAGAAACAAGGCTCGGCGACGAGAAGCCGCCCACTTTGCGCTGACGCGGCCCTGCGGGTCCGGATCATGCTTCAGGCGCCGCCAATCAATTGGCCGTCCTTCGACGCGGCGCGCGGCCGCTTTTTCGCGTGCTTCAGGAACTGGACATCCATTTCCGTGCCGTTGATGCGGACCAGTTCGCAGCGGCGATAGGCCAGGCCCGTCGAGGACAGCAGAAGAAAGAATTCCTTAAGATTGAGGCCCTGAATGGAGCCTTCCACGGTCAGATCCGCGTCGCCATCCGAAATGGCATTCAGTACGCAATCCCTGCGCCAGGTTCCGTCGATCGCCATGATGCAGACGTCATAGCCGCGGCTGAACGTCACCCGTTCCGGTCGCCTGCCGTCCTCCGCCATCTGTCAACGTCCCGCCATTACGAAGAAGCCGTCTGCCTGCATCGACTTGGCAAGACGATTGAAGATATCGATCTTGGGGTCCTGCTCGAAATAGATCGGGGTCACGGGAGGCCCTTCAAAGGCAAAAGGAACTGGATTCAGTCCAGCGTCGGTACCGGCAGCGCGACCAGGCCGACCTCCTGAAATTTTGCGGCGATGATGTCCTTGTCGAACGGCTTCATGATGTATTCGTTGGCGCCGGCGTGCAGCGCGCGCGAAATGTGACCGATGCCGTTCTCGGTGGTGCAAAATACGACCTTGGGCATGTCGCCGCCGGGCAGCCGGCGCAGATTGCCGAGGAATTCATAGCCGTCCATCACCGGCATGTTCCAATCGAGCAGAACCGCTTCGGGCATCGCGCGCTTGCAGACTTCGAGCGCCTGCTTGCCGTCCTCGGCTTCAACGATCTCGAAATCCATTTCTTCCAGGATGCGGCGTGCGATTTTCCGGACGATGCTGGAGTCGTCGACAACAAGACATGTTCTCACGTTCTTGGCCTCCTTCCTTGGCGCGCCACGCGAGCCGCAACCCAACGGTAGGCCGCGGATGCCGTCGATGTTGATCGACGATTTCAGTTAGAGCATGATCCCAAGGATCCGGTACGTCTTCGGAAACATCGTGCTTCACGAACAATCTAGAACCGGATGACGATTTGAAGAAAAGTCATCCTGTTCCAGGGACAATCCGGATCGGCCGGCAGCGACCGGGTTGCCGGACGCGCGGGACCGACGTCTCACCGCCGGGTTCCCGTATCGCCAAAGAACCAGAACCATCCGCCCACCACGACCGGCATCCGGACCAGGACGCCCGCAGGGGTGCGTCGATTGGCCAATTTTTCTTGCGATCCATGCGTGTCAGGATCATCCTGCGTGTTGGACAGCGCGCCCGCCTGTCCGCTGCCCGGAAACGGGTTTTGTCCCTAAGGCAGGAGACTGCTTTGGATTCGGCTTCTCGTCCACCGAATGGGTTCTTGTCATCGCTGTCGGCAAGCGATTTCGAATTGATCCGCCCGCACCTGCGCACCGCGGATCTGGCGCAGGACATGGTGCTGGCCGAAGTCGATGAAATGCTGAAGCGCGCCTATCTTCCGCAAAAGGGCGTGATTTCGCTTGTCGTCAAGCTTGCCCGGGGAGAACACGTTCAGGTCGCCATGGTCGGACGCGACAGCATCTTCGGTTCGTTCTTCGCGCTCGGCGATCCCACCGCACTGAACAGCGCGGTAGTGCTGGTGCCCGGGGTAGCCTCGACCATCGAACTCGATGCGCTTCGCGCTGCCGCAGACCAGAGCGCGACGTTGCGCACCGCGCTGGTGCGGCATGGGCTCGCGGTCTACGCGCAGATTCAGCAGACCGCCGGCTGCAACGCCTCGCACACGGTGGAGTCGCGGCTGGCGCGATGCCTGTTGCAGACCCGCGACCTCTCCGGCAGCAACAAAATTGTCCTGACGCAGGAATCGATGGCGCAAATGATCGGCGCGCGACGCAACAGCGTGTCGCTGGTCGCCCACACGCTGCAGCAGGCGAACTTCATTCACTACAGCCGTGGCCATATCGAGATCACCAATCTGGATGGTCTCATCAAGACCTCGTGCGAATGCTATGCGACAGCCAAGGCGCAATACGACCGGCTGCTTCGGCAGCCTGAGCCCTGCGCGGCATGATCTTCCCGGAAAACCGGTGTCGCGTGCTGCGCCAGCCGTACTTCTACGGCTTCGGATTTTCACGGTCGGATAACGATGAATCCCGACAATTGCGTGGACAGGAGAGAGCTCATGTTCACGTTCAAAACGACCGATCGCACAGAAGTCAGGCGCTTTCGTATCGCCCAATTCAACGGCAGAACCGCGACCGCCCGGTCGGCCGGCACGACGGTCAGGGGTCACGTTCGATCCATCGTGGAGAGCAAGTCGAGCGTTCCGGCCGCGTGGGTCATCACCATCATTCCGGAACAGCCCAAGGCCAGCATCGTGAACCTGCGGCTTGGCCGGCCGATGCACACAGTCGCCGAAGATTTCCACTAAATTGTAGAAGTGTCGCGTCCCGCCGGGATTTATGATCGGCAAGGGGTGGAAATTCCGTCGATTTCCAATTTACAGGCCCCGCCGGTCTCGCGATGATGGGCGTCGCAACAATCCCGCAACGTAACAAGGGGGAAGGCGATGGTGCGACGAAGGGGATCATGGATAGCGATGATGGCGCTCGCGGGTGCCCTGACATTCAGTTCAGGAGCCATCGCACAGACGACACCGACTGAAAATGCGACGCCGACGCCGGACAATGCGGTCATGATCACCGTGTTCCTGAAGCACGACCAGTCTCGCCCTTTGAGCGAACTCAACGCGCAGCTCGAGCGACAGGGTTATTACAAGGCCTTTCCGCCCGCCGGTATCGAAGTCGTGAGCTGGTATGTGATGATGGGGATCGGACAGGTTGTGACGCTGCGGCTGCCGGCATCGCGGCTGCGCGAGGTCAACCGCATCCTCGAGAACAACGCCTGGGGCGCCTATCGCACCGAGTTCTATCCTACCTATGATTACAAGGCGACCGGCATCGCGGCACACGACAAGGCGCAGTAACTCGGCGCGCCGCGCTTAAGTTCACGCAAATCGCGCCGCGCGCGCCTGGCCGTTTCCTGCTGTCACGCAGCCAGCGTGACGCGCGACGTCGACTTTAGCCGCATCGGCTTGCCGCCCGGCGATCCCGATGGATCGCGATCGAGCGTCGACAGCGCTTCGAGCACGTCGTCGATGGTCACCGCGCCGTTTGCGCCCGGAAGCGCCCGGAGCGCCGGGTTAGATGCCACGGCGGCCGCGTCCGATGCCCAGGACGCCAGGATGGCACGCTTTTCGGCAAGCGAAAGCGTCCGGTCCCCCAGAACCTGACGCGGATGATCGTAATACGAACCGGGGTGCAGGATAGGGTTCAAATCAACCAGATTGCCAACGTGATCAATCATGGGTCAGTCTCTTTGTCTGTTCAAACGAGCGACATCCCGCCCGGCGGTCAGGGCGGGCGCCTTTTCATGACGACCAGCAGCTAAGCCACTTTCGCTTCGAGCTGCTGCACGTTGCCGGCCGGCGCGCCATTGATGGCGATGCGCCGCGGCTTCATGGCTTCGGGGAGTTCCCGAACCAGCTCGATCTTGAGTAAGCCGTTATCGAAGGCCGCGCTCTTCACCTGCACGTAGTCGGCAAGATTGAAGTGCCGCTTGAAAGGCCGCGCGGAAATACCCCGGTACAGGTATTCGCGTTCGATGTTGCCAGTCTTGCCGCCTTCGATCGTGACCACGTTCTGTTCGGCGGTGACCGAAATCTCGTCGGGGGAGAACCCTGCAACCGCCAGCGAAATCTGGTAGCGGTCTTCGCCGAGCCGTTCGATGTTGTAGGGCGGGTAATTGTCCTCGCCGGCACGCTGGGCCGTTTCAACGAGGTCGAAGAGGCGGTCGAAGCCGATGGTCGAACGCCAGAGGGGAGCGAAGTCGTAGGTGCGCATAGCCAAATCCTCCAATGAGCAAGTTGGTTACGAGCGGCACCGGACAGGCCCGGTGCCCGTCTCAGCCCCGGGCCCTATGGCGCCCGGGACGCCACCCTCCGGGTGGCGACAAAAAAATTAGAAAAGCCCCACTGGGTTTCAAGGGTGGATCAAAAAAATTTTCAACCGTAGCGCGCGACCGTCCCCCGGTCATCGCTAGCCGCCCGCCCCATTCCCGCGCGCAGGCCATGGCTGCTCCGGCTGGATGAGCTATGCGTGAGCCTTCGGCTCCTGGCTAAGCTTTTTCGCCAGCGTCCTCAAATCTTCAATTCGCCGGCTGCAAAGCAATCGCGCGAATTCGTCGGGATCAAGCGAAGGTTGCGGAAAGGGGGGCGGTTTGCGCGCTTCCCGGTGTAGCCCCAACAGCCGGAAGAGATGCTTCAGCATCTTCATGTTCTTGAGCCTCGGATGGAGAGCCTGCGCGAATAAGTCACGGGCATTGTCGTTGGTTCCGAGCGTTGTCTTTCTTCAGCAAGATTTTTTCGCCGCGCGGCGAGGCTCAGCCCGGCAGCGCCTTCCGATTTCGCAGCCGCTCAATGGACCGCCGCACGGAGGCGCGGTCCAGGGTGCCATGCTGCAGGCAATACTCGATGGATTCGGCAATGCCGGACTATCTTGCCGAAGAAGCCGAGGATGAAGAGTTCGCCGACGGACATGCCGGGCTCAGCGATCAAATGATCTGCCGCATTATCGCGGCGGGCGAGAGCTAAGCAAGGGCAGCCGACAGCGCCCGCCGGTAAATGCAAGAGGGAAGCCGCGCTTGGTGGGTTGCTTGCCGGACGCCGCCGGTCCATTCTCGGGAGAGTGCGGGATTTCGGAAGGATACTTACCGATGTCCGTCCAGCAAGCAGACCTCCTCCACGCGCCGATGGGCGGCACGCTTGTGCCTGATGGCGCGACATTTCGGGTGTGGGCGCCTCGCGCGCACGCGGTGCACGTTTCCGGTGATTTCAACGGCTGGAAGCACGACGTCACCTCGCGGATGGCGCCGATCGGCGGCGGGCATTGGGCGAGCTTCGTGCCTGTCCTCAAGGATGGCGATCAGTACTTATTCTACGTCGAGGGCATCGGTTCGTCAGGTTACAAACGCGACCCGCGGGCGCGTCTTCTCGGCTTCCAGCCGGCGTTTCCAGCGTGCAGTTCGGTGCTGCGCAATACTGGCCGCTTTCCCTGGCACCACGCGCAATTCGTGCCGCCTGATTTCAACGACCTCATCCTTTATCAGCTCCATGTCGGGACCTACGCGATCGCGCCGGGAAATCCGGACGGCAAATTCTTCGACGTGATCGCGCGCGTCCCCCATCTGGCCGCGCTCGGCGTGAACGCCATCGAGCTGTTGCCAATCCAGGAATTTCCGACCGCGTTCAGCATGGGCTACAACGGCACCGACCTCTATAGTCCCGAAAATCAGTATGCCGAGAACGATGAAGCCAGGCTGCAACGCTGTTTCGATCTAACTAATGCGGTCCTGCAGAATGCCGGCCAAACGCCCTATGGCGCCGTCGATGTCCTGCGCGGCGCCGACAACCAGCTGCGCGCCCTGGTCGATGTGTGCCACCTCCACGGCATCGCCGTGATCTTCGACGTGGTCTACAACCATGCCGGCGGCGGCTTCGACGACCAAAGCATGTGGTTTTTCGACCGGCTATCTCAGGGCGACAACAACGACAGCCTGTACTTCACCGATCAGGGCTGGGCGGGCGGACTGGTCTTCGCGTACTGGAACAACGACGTGAAGCAGTATTTGATCGACAATGCCAAGTTTCTCTATGAGGAATACCGGATCGACGGCTTGCGCTTCGACGAAGTGAGCGTCATGGACCACTTTGGCGGCTGGACCACCTGCCAGGACCTCACCTCAACGCTGCGCGCCGCGAAGCCCGAAGCGATCCAGATCGCGGAGTACTGGCCGGTCAGCGACTGGATCGTCCGGGATCGCGAGAACGGCGGGGCAGGCTTCGACGCCACCTGGAACGACAGCCTCCGAGATAGCGTACGGGCGGCAGTCTCGAGCGCGTCCCGCGGTGCGACGGCCGACGTGCCAATGTCCGCGATTGCCAACGCGATCGCGAATGTCGGGTTGCGCGATAACTGGCGCGCGGTGCAGTCGATCGAAAACCATGACATTGTCTATGCCGGCCGGGATCTGCGGATCGCCCGGCTTGCCGACGGCAACGATCCGCGATCCTGGTATGCGCGTAGCCGCAGCCGCGTCGCCATGGGACTGGTCCTGACGTCGCCGGGCATTCCAATGCTTTTCATGGGCCAGGAGGTTCTGGCGGACAAACCGTGGAGCGACACACCGACCGCCGAGACGTCGATCGATTGGGCTCCGCTCGAAGCTGGCGACAAGGCCATCACGGACTTCCTGCGTTTTGCGCGGGAATTGATCGGCGTGCGCCGCACCTATCCGGCATTGCGGGCCGAAGGCTGCGCCATCATTCATGTGCAGGATCAAAATCGCGTGCTCGCGTTTCAGCGCTGGGTCGAAGGCGAAGACCGCGATGTCGTGGTGGTTTGCAGCCTGAATGAGACCACGCTGCATAACTATGAGGTCGGCTTTCCCGCGGCAGGGCGCTGGCGCGAGGTGTTCAACAGCGATGTCTACGACAATTTGGTCAACCCGCTTGTCGCCGGCAACGGCGGCGGCGTGAATGCGGATGGGCCCGCCCTGCACGGCCTTCCCGCCTCGGCCGCGCTGACCATACCAGCAAACAGCTTGCTGGTTTTTGCCACAAGCTAGCGCGTGCGCCAATCCAGGCCGATCCGGCTTTTCCGAGAACAGCCATGCTAACCTCACGCCGTTCGGCGGTGCCTCCGTCCTGCACAATCCGCGGACTTCCGGATTAGTTTGGTCGAGCACTGCCCTCATACATGAACGTCATCGGCTTGGGTCCGGGCATATAGCCGATGTCCACCCGATCAATCCGGAATCCGGCGCTTTCGATCATGGTTCGGATTGGTCGATTGAGGTGACAGCCACCGCCGATGCATTTCCACGCCGGCGTCAGCCAGTCCTGCCACCGCCGCACGTTCTTGTCCGCCGCCATGCCGTGCTCCGCGAACAGGAGCTTGCCGCTCGGCCGAAGCACGCGGCGCATTTCGGCGAGCGCGGCGGCGGCTTGGGGAATGCTGCACAAGGTCCAGGTGGTGATAACGGTATCGACGCTGCGGTCATCGAGTGGAATGGCCTCGGCAGAACCCTCGATGAAGTTGACGGGCATGTCCGGATGTGGCGCACGACGGGCCATGGCTATCAGCTTCGGCGCCGGTTCAAGCGCCAGCACTTCCTTGACGGGCGGCCGATAGAACGGCAGGTTCCGGCCCGAACCGATCCCGATCTCGATCACTCGCCCCTCGGCCGCGCCGATCACCCGCTCGCGATAAGGCCGGAGATGCTCGTTGCGCATCGCAAGATCGCAAAGCCGGGGCAGGATGATGTCGTTGTAGAAGCCCACGGCTCGCCTCCTTCAGTTTTCTCGCGAGAGACGGACGGCAGTATCAGGCCGCTCGCCTCCGGTTCGAACTGTCGCGCGAGCTTAAGTGATAATGCTGGCGTCCGGAATCAGAATTGCGGCGTCCTCATCGTCGGCGACTTTGGTCCGCCTTGGTATGTCCAGCCGGATTCGCGCGGGCTGTAGCTCGGCACCGCCTGAATCTGGGGCGCGTCGGACGCCCGCGCCGAGCGCCAGTCTCCGCTCGGAATAGCGGTCCCGGAAGCGGCTGAACGAGTTTCATTTGGCCAATAGCTCTTGTCCGTAATCGTTGACCCTGCGCGGGCTATTCCCGACATCGCCACGAGCGGTAGCATAAGTGAAATCGAAAAAAGGCTTTTCGCTAACATGGTCGGCTCCATTTCATTTGAAAGCGCGTCGTGTGCGCGCTTCAAATGAGTTCGCAGAAGCTTGGCTGCCGGTTACAAGTTCACGGCGACGTGAGAGTGCGTCCGCGGTGGAACAACGTGCAAAGTCCGCCCACGATCCGCGACAGCTAAAATTCGTGCGACGCACCCGATGGCCTACGGATAGTGAAGAGGAACATTTCCCTCGGGCGCTCGTTTAGATGCGGTTTGATTCAGGGGAAATGTGCGCGCGTCGCGCGCGTGTTCGGGGCTGCCGCCTCGAGGGGACGTGCTCCGGAGCCAGTTCATGATGGACATGATGTCGGGCGGAATGATGATAGGCATGGGGCTGATTTGGCTTCTTGTCATTGTTTTTCTGGTGCTTGGGATAGCCGCCGCGAACAAGTATCTCCGCTCATAACTGCGGTCGTAGTCCCGCAAGTTACCAGCGCAGTAGTCGAGGTCCAAACACCGCCCCGGCCAACGTGCACAAGGCAATCGTTCCTCCGTACCAGAAGGCAACGAACGGCAACGAATCGTCGGTGCAATGCAGCGCGTAACCCAGCGCGCTGATGCCGCCGGCGATAAGACCTGCGACCGCTCCCGTTCGAACCAGATTTGTCGGCGCCGTTTTGCGCACAGCCCAAATGGTGATCGCAAACGGAACGACGGCGATGATCGGGATCGAAAGCGCGCACTCAAGCCAATCGGTTCCGGCGACCAGTTTGTTCCAATGGGAAGCCGGCGCCAGGGAAAAGCTGATGGCAGCTAGCAAGACGATGATGGCAAATGGCGCCATGATCGTTGCCGCATTCGTCTTGTTCTCTCCACCGGGACGGGCCAGTCGCGTCAGATAAATCGAAGCAACCGCGACGATGGTTAATGCAAAAGCGAGTTTTGCCAACAAATAAGCCAGAGCCGGGCCATTCGTGAGATCGCCGCGAATGCCGAGTACGACCAGCATACAGCCGATCGCAACCACCGATCCGATCGCGATCGCAGTGCCGATTGTCCAAGTGACCGCGTGTCGTTTCACCGGACTTACATCGGTGCTCAGCATATCCACCAGTTCTTCGGTTTTCACGCTCTACTCTCCCGCCTGATCAGCGCCGCCAGTGCCTTAAGCCCTCTGTGAATGTTGATCTTGACCCCCGATTCCGACATGCCATACCGGGCCGCCGTCTCGGCAACGGTCTTGCCCTCGAGTTTTACGCCTTCGATCGCCTGCCGTGCCTTGATCGGCAGTTGCGCGAGAAGCCGTCCAACGTCGTACGTGCTCTCAGCGGCAACATGGTCGTCAAACGCTGTGAACTCGTCGGCGGCCTCGATCGGCAGTTCCGATCCGGATGCGCGGGAGCGTCGCAGGTAGTCTATCAGCTTGTAGCGCGCGACGGCATGCACCCAAGGTGTCAGCAGCGTCTCCGTGTCATAGGTGTGGCGCTTCAGATGGATCGCCAGCAGCGATTCCTGCACCAGATCTTCGGCCTCCTCTCCTCCCCGTCCCAGCCGGACAAGCTTTCGCTTATAGTACGCCCGCAAGTGCCGGCTCAGCCTGTCCAGCAGCATCCGGTGCGACGCAGCGTCGCCATCCAGACTCGCAAGCATCAACGCCTTGAGTTCCAATTCGCTGGTCGTCATGCTGCTTTATCTTTTGTTATTCGTTGGTTTTGTCTGGTCGGTTACAACCACGAGCGCTTTTTTGTCCGAAGGTCAGGAAACCGAGGAAGGCCGGACCGAAAGGTGCAACTGCCTGTCCGGAAATCTAGCATCGGCGCTCGATGAATTTCATGATCTCTTCCGGTGCCGAAAAGATCACGGCCGCCCGATCGCCCATCATTCCTGCCGGCAACAGAGCGGGCGCGTCCTTCTCCGGACCGTCCTTGCTGGTATCGGTCCTGAACCGCAGGTTACGCTCCCAGAAGGCGCGCGTTTTGCCGTCGGCCGTGGTGACGCGATAGGTGTCGCGGCAATAGCTGATGGTTTTGACCTGAATGCCCGGTTCGAGTTGCCTCAGGTTTGGGTCGGCGCCACCGCCCATCATGCCGCCCATCATTCCTCCCATGCCGCCCATCTGTCCTTGTTGCGCACGCTGCTGCGGCGCTGCGCCGGGCTTGGTGGCCTCTTTCAGGAACGCCAGCAGGTCGGTCCGAGTCGAAGCCTCCTTGATGCCCTCAAAGGGCATTTCGTTACCCGGGACGAGATGCTGCGGGTCGGTCAGCCATTGGTCGAGGGTCTGATCGTCCCATCTGAGCCCAGATGATTTCAGAGCGTTCGAAAAACGATCGAAGCTTGGCAGCGCGCCGGCCTTTCTACCCCAAAGTTCGGCGAGACTGGGTCCCGTCATGTTGCGATCGCGCTCCAGCGAATGGCAGGGCGCGCACACCCTGAAATCTCGTTGACCACGGGCGACGTTACCCTGCTGGGCAAGGAGCGGCGAGAAGCTGAGCGTCGCCGCAAGCGCCACCGCAGCTAACCTTGAACCCGGCGTCACATCGCGCATCATCGTTCACCTCATTCGGCCGGCTCCGGAACGCGTTGCGGCTTTTTCGAGCGTCTCGCGATCGTTGCAGGTTGACCGTCTCCGGAATCGCTGGGCAATCCGAAGCCCTTGACGAGGCCGAACACGGCCGGGATCACGATCAGCGTCAGGAGCGTCGATGAAATCATGCCGCCGATCATCGGCACCGCGATCCGCTGCATGATCTCGGAGCCGGTGCCGGTGCTCCACATGATCGGCAACAGGCCGGCCATGATGGCGACGACCGTCATCATTTTCGGCCGCACGCGCTCCACGGCACCTTCCATGATGGCGTCGTATAGATCATGCCGGGTCAACGCCCGGCCCTCGGCAGCGCGGCGGGTCTTGATCTCGTCCAGCGCCTGGTTGAGGTAGATCAGCATCACCACGCCGGTCTCCGCGGCGACGCCGGCCAATGCGATGAAGCCAACGACGACCGCGACCGACAGATTGAAGCCGAGCCACCACATCAGCCAGAGCCCGCCGACCAGCGCGAACGGCAGCGACAGCATGACGATCATGGTTTCGGTGATCGAGCGGAAATTGAGGTACAGCAGCAGGAAAATGATCAGTAGCGTCGCCGGAACGACGATCTTCAGGCGCGCCGCGGCGCGCTCGAGATATTCGTACTGACCGCTCCACACGACATAGGCGCCTGCCGGGAACTGGATGCTCGCTTTCACCGCTTGCTGCGCCTCGGCGACGTATCCGCCGAGATCGCGATCGCGGATATCGACATAGACGTAAGCGGCTAACTGGCCATTCTCGGTCCGGATCGAAGTTGGACCGCGCGACGGCGTCACGCTGGCAACTTCGCCGAGCGGCACCGCGCCGCCGCCCGGCATCGGCACCAGGACATCGCGGACGATCGCCTGCGGGTCGCTGCGCAGATCGCGCGGATAGCGCATATTGACGCCGAACCGCTGACGGCCTTCGATCGTCGTGGTCACCGTCTGGCCGCCAAGCGCGGTGCCGATGACGTCCTGCACGTCCTGAATCATGATGCCGTAGCGGGCGAGCGCGGCGCGATCGGGCGTGATCTCGAGATAGTAGCCGCCGATGCCGCGTTCGGCGTAAGCCGATGACGTGCCGGGCACCGCCTTGAGCACCCGCTCGACCTGCTTGGCAAGCTTGTCGATCTCGACCAGATCGGTGCCGATCACCTTGACGCCGACCGGCGTCCGGATGCCGGTTGAGAGCATGTCGATGCGCGCCTTGATCGGCATGGTCCAGGCGTTGGAGACGCCGGGGAATTGCAGCGCCTTGTCCAGTTCGGCGGTCAGGCCGTCGAGCGTCACGCCTGGACGCCACTCCGCCTTGGGCTTGAGGTTGATCACGGTCTCGAACATTTCGGTCGGCGCCGGATCGGTAGCAGTCGCGGCGCGGCCCGCCTTGCCGTACACCGATGCAACTTCCGGAAACGACCGGATGATCCTGTCCTGGGTCTGCATCAATTCGGCTGCCTTCGTCACCGAGATTCCCGGCAGCGTCGTCGGCATGTAGAGCAGCGTGCCTTCGTTCAGGTTGGGCATGAATTCGGTGCCGAGCTGCCGTGCCGGCCATATCGTCACGGCAAGGATCGCAAGCGCGACCAGAATCACCAGCGTCTTGGCGCGCATCACCGCGGTGATCACAGGCCGATAGATCCAGATCAGGAAGCGGTTAAGCGGATTCCTGTGCTCGGCAACGATCTTGCCGCGCACGCAAACCACCATCAACGCCGGCACCAGCGTGACCGACAGAATCGCCGCCGCCGCCATCGCGAATGTCTTGGTGAATGCCAGCGGGCTGAACAGCCGACCCTCCTGCGATTCCAGCGTGAAGATCGGCATGAAGGATACCGTGATGATCAGCAGGCTGAAGAATAGCGCCGGTCCGACCTGGGAAGCGGCTTCGATCAGGATGTCGATCCGTGATTTGCCTGGCTCCGCCCGCTCGAGGTGCTTATGGGCGTTCTCGATCATGACGATGGCGGCATCGATCATGGCGCCGATGGCGATGGCGATGCCGCCAAGGCTCATGATGTTGGAGCCGAGCCCGAGCAGCTTCATGGCACCGAAAGCCATCAAGATGCCAACCGGCAGCATCAGGATTGCGACCAAAGCGCTGCGGAAGTGCAAGAGGAAGACGATGCAGACCAGCGCAACCACGACGCTCTCTTCGAACAAGGTGTGCTTGAGCGTATCGATGGCGGCATTGATCAGATCGGAGCGGTCGTAGACCGGCACGATCTCGACCGACTTCGGCAGGCTGCTCGCGATCTCGGCAAACCGCTTCTTGACATTGTGGATGACGTCGAGCGCATTGACGCCGAAGCGTTGCAGCACGATGCCGCTGGCAACCTCGCCTTCGCCATTCAGTTCGGCGATGCCGCGCCGCTCGTCGGGACCGAACTCCACGCGGGCGACGTCGCGCAGCAGCACCGGCGTGCCGTTTGAGGTCTTTAGCACGATGTTGCCGAGGTCATTGATGCTTTTCAGATAGCCCTTGCCGCGGATGACATGTTCGAATTCCGAGAGCTCAACGGTACGGCCGCCGACGTCGGAATTGCTGGCGCGGATCGCATCGCGCATCTTCTGCATGGTGATGCCGAGATCGCGCATGCGTTGCGGGTCGAGAATGACGTTGTACTGCCGGACGAAGCCGCCGACGCTTGCCACTTCGGCGACGCCCTCGGCCTTGGCGAGTGCGAATTTCAGGTTCCAGTCCTGAATGGCGCGGGTGTCGGCAAGATTCAGCTCTTTCGACATCACCGCATATTGGTAGACCCATCCGACGCCAGTGGCGTCGGGTCCAATTGTGGGCGTCACCCCCGCCGGCAAACGGGAGGCCGCGCTGTTGAGGAATTCCAGCACGCGCGAGCGCGCCCAGTAGATATCGGTGCCGTCCTCGAAGATGACGTAGACGAAGGACACGCCGAAGAACGAGAAGCCGCGCACGACTTTCGAGCGGGGGACGGTTAGGATCGCCGTCGTGAGAGGATAGGTGACCTGATCCTCGATTACCTGGGGCGCCTGTCCCGGATACTCGGTGTAGACGATCACCTGGGTGTCCGAGAGATCGGGAATGGCGTCGAGCGGCAAATGCGCCAGCGCGTAGATGCCGGCGGCAGCGGCAAAGCCGGCGCCGAAGAAGACCAGCAGGAGATTGCGCGCCGACCACGCGATGAGACGGGCGATCACGGCTGGGCTCCCGCGTCCGAGAAGCCCTTGAGGGCGGCTTTCAGATTGCTTTCCGCGTCGATCAGGAAGTTGGCCGAGACAACGACGGGCTCGCCATCAGCGATGCCCTGCCGCACCTCGACATATCCATCGCCGCGATTGCCAAGCTTGACCTCGCGCGGCTCGAAGCGGCCTTCGCCCTTGTCGACGAACACAGCCTGCCGGCTGCCGGTATCCATGACAGCGCTTTCGGCTACGGCCAGCACCGGATCGCGGCTGCCGATATCGATTTCGGCATCGACATACATGTCGTGGATCAGCAAGAGTTGCGGATTGAGCAACTCGACGCGCACCCGTGCCGTCCGCGTCTCCTTGTTGATCTGCGGATAAATGACGTTGATCGTCCCCCGGAATTCCCGGCCTGGAAAGCTTCGTGCACGCACAATTGCTGGCTGGCCCACGGCGATCGCGCCTAAATCGCGTTCGGCGACATCGATCAGCGCCCAAAGCACCGAGTGATCGGCAACCCGGAACAGCACATCCCCGGGCTGGGCACGCATTCCTTCAACGGCGCTGCGTTCCAGAACGATCCCGTCGCGCGGTGCCGTCCATTCGATCCCGAGCGGAACGTTCCGGCTTTTTTCCATCGCCACGATGGCAGCTTCGGGAACATCGAGATTCATCAGCCGCTGCCGCGAGCCTCGGCCATACGGCCCGTCACCCCCCGTGGTTTTTGAGTTGATCGTCGCGATGTACTCGGCGGCGGCGGACGAAATGGCCGGACTGTAGATTTCCATCAAGGGCTGGCCCTTGACGACGTGCGCTCCCGTCGTGACGTTCGCGACCTTCTGAACATAGCTTTCAGCGCGCATCGCGATGACGGATATACGGCGTTCGTCAAGTTGAATCGTCCCAGGCGCGCGGATCGTCGTGTAGATAATCCGTTTGGCGGCCGGTTCGGATTTGACGCCGGTACGCTGGATTTTTCCGGGTGACAATTTTACCGATCCGTCGTCGCTGTCCTCGCCTTCGTGGACCGGGATGTAATCCATCCCCATCGAGTCCTTCTTGGGGGTGGGCGAAGTGTCGGGCAGCCCCATCGGATTGCGGTAATACTTGATCTTCCGATCGGTCGGCGCTGCGGCCGTCTTCTCCGGCGTGGGTTGCTCGTCAAAGCTGATATCTGCACCAGCGGGGACGCCGCGGTAGTTGCGGCCATCCGGCGTTTTCTTCGGCTCGAGCGAATAGAACGGCTTGCCGTCCGGATCCTGATAGTAGACGGCCGTGCCGGCATCTTCCGCATCTGCGGGGCTGATGACATGGAGCAGCTTCTTCCCAACGCTGGACGGAGGGAAGGAGCGCGAGATGATGCCGGCCATCGCCGCCGCCATGACCGCAGCGGCGATGCCAATCAGGACCGGCGGTCTCATTGGTCGGCCTGGATGACGAGCTTGTTTTCGACCGTGCCAGTTTCGCCTTGAAGCTTGGCGCCAAGCGACAATTGCCAGCGGCCGGCCATGCTGAAATTGGCCTTGAAGCGGTAGGTGCCCGGTTCGCTCCCCGGCATCGGGGTGACCTTGGTCGCCATCTCCTGCATCCCGTCCGGCGCCATGTCGAGACGGGTTGCGAAGATGACTGCATCCGGAACAGGCTTGCCGGTCGTCTTGTCGACGAGCTTCACGGTAACGGTTTTGTCGGGGCCGGCCTTGATGGTTGGCTCGGCCAGTTTGAATTCGTAGTTCTTGATGTCGGCTTTCGCGATGCCGGCTGAACCGGCCACGGCTATGCCGATGAGCGCGGCCGTAACGGCGCGCGAGATGCTGAACGTCTTCATTCCAGAGTCCTCTGATGTCATGGTCCTGCCGCAAGGCGGCACGCGTCGATCCCGCGCGGTGAAGTCGCGCGGCAGCAAACGGCGTCGCGACGCCGTTCAGACCAGAGTTCGAGGCGGATGTTCGGGCGGCGGATGGCCCAGGCCGTCAGGCCGGGAGTCGTTGCGCTGGAGCGCAATCGCGCGCGAGGCGATCAGAAACGGCGAGAAGGTCGTTGCCGGCATGCCGGTGAAGCATTTCGACATACAGATCGCCATCAAGACGCAATTGTCGCAATCGGCCGGCGCGGGCGCCTTCGACGGACAGCACGGCATCTCGTCGGACTTGGATGTCATGTCCATCGATCCCGACGCAACCGGCTGCGCCGCCGCAGGCGCGCCGAGCGGGGCCGTCACCAACCCGGCGATCAAGAAGATCGCCAGCAGCCGGGATATGATTAGCGATAGTTTCACCGGGTCAAGTTCCCACAATCGCAGCCGGATAGGAAGCTCCCGGACGCCAGGAATCCGCCATCTTCACGATCCGTTGATTGGGCCATTTGCAATCCTGTAGCCGTCACTGAAGCTTTCCAAGCCACATTCGTGCGCCCACCACGCGACAAACGGTGTTAATGTTAATTATCGTTCAACCCGGCCGATCACGTCCATCAGTTCGGTGATCTTGTTGCGCTGATCCGTCTTGTTTCCGCTCGCAATCGCGTGCTCGACGCAGTGCGCGACGTGATCCCTGAGAATTTCCTCTTCGGCCCGCCGCAGCGCCGCCCGAACCGCGGAGATTTGCGTTACGATGTCGATGCAGTAGCGGTCTTCCTCGACCATGCGCGACAGACCGCGTACCTGGCCTTCGATCCGCTGGAACCGTTTTTGGACTGACGCCTTGATGTCTTTTCGCATGTTCTTACATACCCCTACACGGTACGGGTGTCCAGCCGGAATGGAGATGTAAGTGGCCACGACGAACAACGCAAATGCAGCGAGCGGAACAAGTTCCTCGGGGCCGATCGAGCCGTCTGCGGCGAAATCATCCTGCTCCGGCGCGCACGGCGGCCACGCGCATGATCGCGGCCACCATCACTCCAGTGCAGGCCCTTCGACAAAGGTGATCGATCCCGTCTGCGGGATGATGGTCGATCCCGCAACAAGCCCGCATCGGTTCGTCTATCGCGGCGAAACCCATCACTTCTGCTCGGCCGGCTGCCGGACCAAATTCGCTGCCGCTCCGGAGCAGTATCTCGACAAGAGCAAGCCGACGCCCGAGGCGCCCAACGGCACGATCTATACCTGTCCGATGCATCCGCAGATCCGCAAGCTCGGTCCCGGCAGTTGCCCAATCTGCGGCATGGCGCTGGAGCCGGAGGTCGCCAGTCTGGACACGGCGCCGAATCCGGAGCTCGCCGACATGACGCGCCGGTTCTGGATCGGGCTCGTGTTATCATTGCCGGCGGTGGTTCTGGAAATGGGCGGCCACCTGGTCGGCGGCCACAGCTGGATCGACCAGACCTCATCAAACTGGATCCAGCTTGTCTTCGCCACGCCGGTGGTGCTCTGGGCGGGCTGGCCGTTCTTCGTGCGCGGCTGGCAATCGCTGGTGACGCGCAATCTCAACATGTTCACCCTGATCGCGATGGGCACGGGCGTTGCCTATGTCTACAGCGTGATCGGCACTGTTGCGCCGAACATCTTTCCGGCAACGTTTCGCGACCATGGCGGCGCCGTTTCGATCTATTTCGAAGCCGCGGCCGTCATTACCGTGCTCGTCCTTCTTGGACAGGTGCTCGAGCTGCGCGCCCGTGAGGCGACATCAGGCGCGATCAAGGCGCTGTTGCAACTGGCGCCCAAGACCGCGCGCCGCGTCGACGACAGTGGCGCCGATCACGAGGTTGAGATCGACAGCCTGAAAGTCGACGACAGGCTGCGCGTCCGTCCCGGCGAAAAAGTGCCGGTTGACGGCGTTATCCTTGAAGGGCGCTCCTCGCTCGATGAGTCGCTGGTAACAGGGGAATCCATGCCCGTCACCAAGGAGGTGGGCGCCAAGGTGATCGCCGGCACGCTCAATCAGTCCGGCAGCTTCGTGATGCGCGCCGAGAAGGTGGGGCGCGACACCCTGTTGTCGCAGATCGTCAAGATGGTTGCGGAAGCGCAGCGCTCGCGCGCGCCGATCCAGCGGCTGGCCGATCAGGTTTCCGGCTGGTTCGTGCCTGTTGTCATCGCGGTGGCCCTGGTCGCCTTTGGCGCCTGGGCATGGTTCGGACCCGAACCGCGGATGGCGTTCGGGCTGGTTGCTGCGGTCAGCGTTCTCATCATCGCGTGTCCGTGCGCGCTCGGCCTCGCCACGCCGATGTCGATCATGGTCGGTGTCGGCCGCGGAGCGCAGGCCGGTGTACTCATCAAGAACGCGGAAGCGCTGGAACGCATGGAAAAGGTCGACACCCTTATCGTCGACAAAACTGGCACGCTGACCGAAGGCAAGCCGAAGGTGGTCGCGATCGTCCCGGCCTTCGGATTTGAGGAGAGCGATGTCCTCCGTCTGGCGGCGAGCGTGGAGCGATCGAGTGAGCATCCGCTGGCCGACGCGATCGTGCGCGCCGCGAAAGAGTGCAATCTGACATTGGCGAAGGTAGGGGAATTCGACTCGCCGACCGGCAAGGGCGTTACCGGCAAGGTCGAGGGCAAGACAATTCATCTCGGCAATGCCGCGTT
>JBJMTR010000359.1:0-2810 GCA_045811565.1 Bradyrhizobium sp. | reverse complement strand
GCCGACGCACTGGCATTCGCCGACGAAGAAAAACCCGAGCTGCTGATCGATCTGGGAACCCTGACCGGCGCGGCGCGGGTGGCGCTGGGTCCCGATTTACCGCCCTTTTACACCAATGATGAGACCCTGGCGCGGGACGTCGCGGCTCACGCTAAAAGGGAGAACGATCCTTTGTGGCGAATGCCGCTTTGGCCGGCTTACGATTCCTGGCTCGACTCAAAAGTCGCCGACATCAACAACGCGCCGTCGGGCAGCTTTGCCGGCTCGATCACCTGCGCGCTGTTCTTGCAGCGTTTCGTCGAGCACGCAAAGAGTTGGCTGCACGTCGATATCTACGGCTGGACGCCGGCAGCCAAGCCCGGGCGCCCCGAGGGCGGCGAATGCCAGGCCGCGCGCGCGATCTACAAATGCTTGAGCGAACGCTATGGATGATCCGCGCCTGACACCGGCACGGGGTGACCTCGCCGCGAAATATCTAGAAGGCAAAATCAAGGCTGCGCGCTTTGTTGCCGGCGAGGAATTCGAGATTGCCGGCGCTCTTGCGCCGCTGCGCGGGGCGCCGAGCGGCGATGCCTCGCTGTTGACGCAGGCGCTGAAAGGCGAGCGCGTCACGATCTATGACCGCACCAGCGAAGGTTTTTCCTGGGGCCAATTGAACAGCGATGGTTATGTCGGCTGGCTTCCCGATGCCGCACTGACAAAGCCAGCCGCGACGCCGACACACAAGATCACCGCACTGCGAACCTTCGCGTTTCCGGGGCCTTCGATCAAACTGCCGCCGGTCGAAACGCTGCCGATGGAAGCCAGGATAAGTATTGCGCGCGAGGACGGCGCCTTCGCCGTGACCCGCGAAGGCTGGTACCTGCCGCACCGGCATGTCGGCAGCATCGAGGCCGTGGAGGCGGATTTCGTCGCGGTCGCCGAAATATTCGTCGGCACGCCCTATCTGTGGGGCGGCAAAAGCAGCCTTGGTATCGACTGCTCGGGCCTTGTGCAGATTTCACTGAACGCGGCCGGCACCGGCTGCCCGCGCGATAGCGACATGCAGCAGGACAGCCTCGGCAGGACGCTGAGCGCGGGGGAGATCGAGAGGCTGCAACGCGGCGACCTGATCTTCTGGAAGGGCCACGTCGCGATCGTGCGCGACGCCTCAACCATCGTCCACGCCAACGCCCATCACATGGCCACCGTGATCGAGAATACAAACGACGCCATCGCGCGCATCAAAGCCGCGGGCAGCGAAGTCATTGCGATCAAGCGGCTAGGTTGAGTCGACGCGCAATTCGATTGTCGGCGGCGATAGTACTCAGTCTAACGGCGCGAATGGTCTCACCTCTCCCGGAGGGAGAGGTGAGCCGGAGGCTGCGGCGCCTTGTGTTAAATCCCCACCGCCCCGTCTGGAGCGGCTTCGATCCGGAACGCGGCGGCGAACAGCGCGCGGGTATAGTCGCTCTTGGGATTCCTGAACAGCTCCGCGGCCGGCCCTTCCTCCACAACCTTGCCGAGACGCATCACGATCAGATGGCTTGCCAATGAGGCCACCACGCGCAGATCGTGCGAGATGAACATGTAGGTCAAATCGCGCTTGCGCTGCAGCTCGCGCAGCAGGTCGACCATCTGCGCCTGGAACAGCATGTCAAGCGCGCTGGTCGGCTCATCCAGCACCACGAAATTCGGCTCCAGCACCGCGGCGCGCGCAATGCTGATGCGCTGGCGCTGACCGCCGGAGAATTCATGCGGGTAGCGGAACCGCCATTCCGGATCGAGGCCGACATCGTTCAACGCCTTGACCACCCGCGCTTCACGCTCTTCGAGCGACAGCGACGGCTGATGGACGCTGAGGCCTTCGGCGACAATGTCCGCGATCGACATGCGCGGGCTCAGCGCGCCGAATGGATCCTGAAACACAATCTGCATGTCGCGGCGGAACGGCCGCATCGCCTTGAAGCGCAGACCCTGAATGTCGTTGCCGAGAAATACGATCGGCCCGTCCGACGAAATCAGCCGCAGCAAAGCCAGCCCCAGCGTGGTCTTGCCGGAACCGGATTCGCCGACGACGCCGAGCGTCTCACCCCTGCGCACCGCCAGGCTGACGCCGTCGACCGCCTTGATATGTCCGACGGTAGAGCGCAAGAGGCCGCGCTTGACCGGGAACCAGACTTTCAGATTGTCCGCAGAGATCACGATCGGCGATTCCGGGCGCGGCGGCGCAGGATCCGGCTTTGGCTCGGCAGCGAGCAGATCGCGGGTGTAGGGATGCTTCGGCGCGGTAAAAACCTGTTCGACCGGCCCCTGCTCGACGATCTTGCCGCTGTTCATCACGCAGACCACATCGGCGATGCGGCGGACGATGCCGAGATCGTGGGTGATGAACAGCATGCTCATGCCGAGCCGCGCGCGGATCTCGGCCAGCAGCGCCAGGATCTGCGCCTGCACGGTGACATCAAGCGCGGTGGTCGGCTCGTCGGCAATCAGGAGATCCGGTTCGTTGGCGAGCGCCATCGCGATCATGACGCGCTGGCGCTGCCCGCCGGACAATTGGTGCGGATAGCTTTGCAGTCGCGTTTCCGGCTCGGGAATGCCGACCTGCGTCAGCAATTCGAGGGTCCGCGCCCGCGCCATCGCGCCGCTGATGCCGTTGTGTAGAGCGAGAATCTCGCCGATCTGCCCCTCGATGGTATGAAGCGGATTGAGCGAGGTCATTGGCTCCTGGAAGATGATCGAGATGTCGTTGCCGCGAATTTCGCGCATCTCGCGTTCCGACGCGCTCAGCAGTTCGCGGCCCTTGAAACGGATCGTGCCGGAGGGAT
>JBJMTR010000358.1:0-4768 GCA_045811565.1 Bradyrhizobium sp. | reverse complement strand
GGCGACGTTCTCGGCGGTGTTGCCCATGTGATAGCCGTTGAAGGCGTCCCACAACCCGTCCTTGATCATGGTGTCGACGAGTTCCAGCCCGCCCATCTTGACGCCGCCGCGCAGATACTGCGCATGCGGGGCCATGCTCATGGATTCCTGGCCGCCGGCGACGACGATGTCGGAATCGCCGTTGAGCAGCGCCTGGTAGCCCAGCGCCACTGTGCGCAGGCCACTGCCGCAGAGCTGGTTGACACCCCACGCCGGGCTTTCCACCGGGATGCCCGCGGCAATCGAAGCCTGGCGAGCCGGGTTCTGGCCCTGCGCCGCGGTCAGGATCTGGCCCATGATGACTTCGGAAACACGGGTCGGCTCGATGCCAGCCCGCTCCAAGGCCGCCTTGATGGCGACGGCACCGAGATCATGCGCCGGCGTGGTGGCGAACGCGCCGTTGAAACTACCGACCGCGGTGCGGGCGGCGCTGACGATGACGACATCGTCTGACATGGACATCTCCTAGAGGCTTGAGGTTTCTCGACGGCGGGCGGCCGGATGGCGGGCCTGTCTCTTCTCGCTATCCTGTTGAGCTAGGCATCAAGTGTCAATCTGCCAGGGGATCAAATCGCGCCGCGCCGCACGCGAAATGGCACCCTTGGCAGTTTCCTGAGCAATACCTATGCTTTGTAATTAACCGTGCCGCACAAAACGGTAGCCGAACTGCTTTGAAAATGCTTACCTTTGCTGCGTTGCGTTGATTGTCTGCCCCGCGGCAGCGCCGTCGGGTTCCTTGTCCTCGGTGTGCATGTGTGAGCCCATGGCAAAGTCAGAACACCCCACCACGATAAAAAAATACGCCAACCGGCGGCTCTATAATACCGGCACCAGCACCTATGTGACGCTCGAGGATCTCGCGGCGATGGTGAAGGAAGGCGAGGACTTTCTCGTCTATGACGCCAAGACCGGGGACGACATTACCCGCTCGGTGTTGGCGCAGATCATCTTCGAACAAGAAAACAAGGCCGGCCAGAATCTGTTGCCGACCACCTTCCTGCGGCAGTTGATCCGCTTCTACGGCGACAGCATGCAGATGGTGGTGCCGAAATATCTCGAACAGTCCATCGACACGCTGACGCGCGAGCAGGAAAAATTCCGCAAGCAACTGACCCACACGTTCAGCGGCACTCCCTTTGCTCCCCTTGAGGAACATGTCCGCCGTAACATGGAATTGTTCCAGCAGACGTTCTCGATGTTCAAGCCGTTTGTGCCGCCGCGCACCGGCACCACCGCGCCGGAACTGGAGAAGGCGCCTGAGCCCGCGCCGGACGAAAGCAATATCGATGAGCTTCGCCGTCAGATGAAGGAAATGCAGGAACGCCTCGACCGCATGTCGAAAGAACCGAAGAAGGAAGAGTGAACTCTTTCCAACTTGATTTGAATCGATCGGTTTCGTCATTCCAGATGTTCAATCGCACATCAAAGCTCGCGCGTCGCGCGCCCCGGAATGACGGCTAGAGCGGCCTGACTTTTCCTCGAATCGTCATCCCGCTCTAGCCTTTTGTTTGAGGATGATCTCCGCGCAAACGCTTTGCGTTTGTCGCGAGGGAAAACCGGTGTCCACTTTTCCGGATCACGCTCTAGCCCACCGCCGGCAGCACTGTGCCAGGCGGCGCACTCCACGGCCGCTCCAGCGAAGCTAGGCCGATCAGGCGGCCCTGGATGTACTCGCAGCCCCACTCGCGCAGCATCACGGCGGACTCTTCGTCCTGCACCCATTCGGCCACCGTCTTGATCTGCAGGCGCCGCGCCAGGTCGATCAGCGTCTGCACGAAAGCGCGATCATCTGCCGAGCGCGCGATGTTTTGCACGAAGGCACCATCGATCTTCACAATATCGACGCCGAGCTTGCGCAAATTCCGGAACGAGGTGTAGCCGGCGCCGAAATCATCGATGGCGATCCGGCTGCCGAAATTCTTCAGCCGCGTGACGAAGCCGCGAACGTCGTCGAGATCCTGGATCGCCACCGTTTCGGTGATTTCGACGATCAGCCGCTCGCCGACGCCGGGATGCGCGCGCATCAATGATTCGATTCCCGTCCACCAGTCCGGATCCGTTGTGGTGGCGGGCGAGATATTGAGGCTGAGCTGCACATTTGGCGAGGCTGCCAATTCAGCCACTGCGAGTTCCAGCACGCGGTGATCGACCAGCCTGATCAGGCCGAGCCGCTCGGCGACCGGAACGATATCGGGCGCCAAGAGCGCCTCGCCGTCTTGCTGCTCCATGCGGACCAGGCACTCGTAGAAGGCGGCGTTTCGCGAGCGCGCTTCGACGACGGGCTCGAACGCCACCACGATCCGCCGCTCGTTTAGCGCGGTGACGATCTCGTCGGTGACGCGGATGTTGACGCGGCGCTGGGCGTCGCGCTCGACATTCGGCCTCCACAGCGAGAACGATCCGACGCGGCGGCTTTTGGCGCCGTCGAGTGTTTCCTGGGCGCGGTTGATTGCCTCATCAGTATTACGCGCGTAGCGTGGCACGCCGACCGCGCCGATCGATGCGGTCACCGACACGGGGCCGGATTTGGTCGGCACCACATCATCGCGGATCGCGGCCAGGAACCGTTCGGCGGCGATATTGATGTCGTCGACCGTACAGTTGCGCAGGATCAGTCCGAATTTGTTGCCGGAGAATCGCCCGAGCACGTCGCCGCCGCGCAAGCGCGCACGAATCCGTTTTCCGACTTCCGCAATCACCGCGTCCGCGACGTCGAAGCCGAAGGCATCGTTGACGCGGGCCAGATGATCGATGCCGATCAGCATGAGGGCGCTCGAGGTACGGAGGCGGCCGCATTCCTCGATCACCTCGGCCAGCGAGGCAATCAGCTGGGTACGGTTGAGTTCGCCGGTCAGCGGATCGTGACGCGACAGTTTCACCAATTGTTGATCGCGGGCATGGCGCTCGTTGTTGAGGCGGACGATGCCTTGGGCGCGCACCGGCTTGCCGTCAGGGCCCGGAAACCAGCAACCGGTTTCCTCGATCCAGATCACCGGCGCGGCGGTCGAGTTCCGGACGCCATATTCGATCCGGTAAGGGGTGCCTTCCTCGCCGTGCACCGGCGCCGATTGACCGAGCGCGTCGGCGCGGATCGAGCGCGAAGGCTCGATCAGTTTCGAAAACTCCGCGCCGCTGGCCAGCATTTCCGGCGCAATGTCGGGAAAGACCGAAGCGGCGTTACCGCTCCAGGTGATCGCATCGGTCGCGATCTCCCAGACGAACGTCGCCTGCCCGAGCGAAGCGAGGATTTCTGCTGCTGGCGGGACAGAGGACATGGAAGGTCGCCTCGTTTCAGGACACTGCCAAATGGGATCAGGCTCTGGCCGTGATAGTGCCTCGCTTTCCGCTCGGACCCTAGGTCAAGTTGATAAATAATCTGGAAACCATCTTTCACGACCACCGGGAACAAACGGCGAGGAATCGGCATGGACCTTGCGAGGCCCAGGTTGTAAAGCGCGTAACGTCCCGAAACGCGACAGCTCAGCCGGATTTCGGTGCGATGCCGGATAGTGACCGATCAGACGAGGTAATGAACGGCGAGGTGCTGACCGGCCCGGAGCCGGCCTGCGTCGATCTGGTGCCGGTGACCGCCGCCCACCTGTCGCCCGGTCGGGTTGCGACGCGGCCCGATCCGACTTTCGTCACGCATTTGATCGCGACCGCCGAGCAGGTGCCGCAGACCCGCAGCCTGCGGCGGGCGGTGCTCGCAGACGCGCAGACGGCTTATGGCGCCCGCCCGCAGGAACGGCGCGGCGTCGCGCGGCGAACGCGGCAGATCATCTAATCATTTAATCAGCGCTGCGGGGTATCCGGCGTCGGGCTGCCGCCCGGCTGAAGTCCCGGCGACGGGACGGCAGGTTGCGCGAGCGACGGTTCGGGACGATCCAGCAGCACTGATTCTGCGACCGAGGCTGCCGCGGGCACGGATGATGCGGTCGGTGGCGCGGATGCAGGCGCGGAGGCCGGTTCGAATTGCGACTCGGCCGCCGGCGGTTTGGCACCTTCCGCTTCCACTTCAGCTTGCCCGGCCCGCCGTCTGGAAGCCGGAGTGGCTGTTGTCGCCCCAGTTCCACGGCGCGCGCGCAAGGCAATGCCGGACAGGAAGTCCATCAGCGCAAGCGTTGCCAGCAGGCAATAGGTCGAGTTGCCGAACTTCGGCCATAACAGGAATTCGGCCGCTGCCGCGCCGAACACGATCAGCGACAGCAGGTGGTCCGTGATATATTTCGCGCCGGGACGCGCGCCCTTGATGATCTCGAATAGCAGCAACACGATGCCGAGCGCGAGCAGGATGTCGCTCAGCGTCACCGACCATTCCGCCCCCGACATCAGCGTCAGCTTCACGACGGGATCGGCGAAGGACACGCCGGGCATCAGGAAGACGATGATGTTGTAGACCGCGAGCGGAATCAGAAGCAGCGGAAAACCGACCATGGAGCACAACGCCCTGTTGGAGCACCGAACATTCCCGGAGCGAGCGTTACTCGCTCCGCCGGGAAACCGTCTTAGCTCACTCGTTGGCCGAAATCAGGCAGGCGCCGCGGGCTGGCGGCGCTCTGTCTGGTGTCAATCAGGACTCTTTCTTCGCCTTTAGAACCTGCCGACCCTTGTACATGCCGGTCTTCAGGTCGAGGTGGTGCGGACGGCGCAATTCGCCGGAATCCTTGTCCTCGACGTAGGTCGGCGTCTTCAGGGCATCCGCCGAGCGGCGCATGCCACGGCGCGACGG
>JBJMTR010000357.1:0-2321 GCA_045811565.1 Bradyrhizobium sp. | reverse complement strand
TCGGCCAGCTTCTTGGCCATCTTGGACGGGCCACGCCGAAACAGCCGGGCGGTGCGCGACGTTGCCGGATCGAGATCCTTGGCCGCGATCACCGCCTGGTAAAGCCGTTCAAGCGAATCACTCATAGCGGAAAGCTAATCGAAACTCGTGGGCAGCGTGTTAACACTTGGCATGACAACTAAAAAAATCCACCGGCCGAAGCCGGTGGATTGGTTTTACGTAAAGACGGGATTACCACCCGGCGAGGGGATGCCCGCGGTAACGCGGCACACCCGACCGGTAACCATAGCCACCATAGTAACCGTCGCCGTAATAATACGGGCTGCCGCCGTAGTAGACCGGTCCGCCGTAGTAGCCATAGCTGTCATAATAATCGCGGCGGCTCTGGGCCGCGGCAATCGCGAGACCCGTGCCGACGATGCCGGCAAACAGCGCGGCCGCAGCAGCACCACCACCGCCACGATAGTGCCGGCGGCGGGCGCTGATATCGGTCGCGTCGCTGGTCCCGGCCGAGGCCGCCACGCCTTTGCCCGACGGGGCGGCAGAGCCCGCGAAGGCCATCGACGGCTCGACGGCGGTCAGCGCGACCGCGGCGACCGTCACCAGCGCGGCAGCGCGGCCGATCGATGAAAACCCAGCTTTTCGCGCAAACATTTCACCATCCTCCGTGGAAGCCGTACCCGACGGGTCTTCGATAGCTAACCACGGGCGCGATGCTAGGTTCCCGAATCCGAATGCAAGCTGAACGATCTCTGGCGGAAACGTGGCGGTCATGGACTGTTCAGGTTAGACTTGGCAGAAAGGACACGCCAAGCGCTGTACCGATGCCTTTGGTGTCGTTCATCAGACATAGCCGGCGCGGCAGATTGTCTCGCTCCTCCGGACGTAACTATGCCCGTAATTCGGACCGACATGTTCCGCACAATCCTGGTCTTGCTGATCGGCCTCGGCGCTGTCGTGTGCTCCGGCGCGGGTCAAACTGAGACCGCGAGCGAACCCCATCAACCGATCGCGATCCAGTTTACCCTCGACCGCCCGATCGATGCCGCGGCGTCTCCGTTCGTTATGGCAGGGGTGAGCGGCCTGTTCAGCGCCGAAGGCCTCGCGGTCACGACCAATGTCGCCGGCGGATCTTCCGACGCCATTGCGCGCGTGGCCGCCGGCAGCAGCGATTTCGCGCTCGTCGACATCAACGCGTTGATTCGTTTCCGCGACAGGCAGGGCGCGCCGCCGGTGAAGGCCGTCTTCGTACTGTTCAACCAGGCGCCCTACGCCATCGTTGCGCGCAAGAGCCGCGGCATCAACGCGCTGTCGGACATCGACGGCAAGAACCTCGGCGTCGCCGAAGGCGATCTTTCGATCCGGCTATGGCCGGCGGTGGCAAAGCAGAATGGCATCAAGCCAGGGCACGTCAAACAGAGCAGCATCAGTCCGGCGGTGCGCGAGCCGATGCTGTCGGCCGGACAGCTCGATGCCGTCACCGGATTTTCTTATCTGTCGCCGATCAACCTGAAAGACCGGGGCGTGCCGGCCGATGATCTGGCGGTGCTGCGCTTTGCCGATTACGGCTGCGAGGCCTACGGCTTTGCCGTGATCGTCAATCCGGCGCTCGCCGCCACCAAGCCGGAAGCGGTGAAGGGATTCGTGCGGGCAGTGATCGTCGGCACGCACATCGCCATCAAGGACCCCCGCCGCGCCGCGACCGAAACCGTCAACCGGATGGATGGCGGCTCGCGCGATCTGGAGCTGGAACGCCTGCGCACCATCATCCGCGACAACGTCCTGACCGCCGAGGTGAAGCACCACGGTATCGGCGGGATCGACCCTGCCAGGTTCGAGCGGTCGATCGAGCAGATCGCCGCGGATTTCAAGTTTCAGAAGCGGCCCACAGCCGCCGACATCTTTGACGATTCCTTCCTGCCGCCGCTTAACGGCCGCCTGGTCAATTGAGTGCGTTTGATCCGGAACGCGAGAGCTAAACCCTCTTGGTGAGGAGCGCCGCCAGGCGCGTCTCGAACCTTGAGGCCGTAATCTCGCCGCGCGCTATCCTTCGAGACGCTTGCTCCGCAAGCTCCTCAGGATAAGCCCGGAGCCGACGCGCAGGCGGAAAATAGAGCGGGATAAGGCCGCGAAGAAGAGCCATAGCGCTCTGGTTCTCGCTGACGATCCCTGATTAAGATGCCAGCATGTCCCTGCTTCGCCTTTATACTCGCGTTCTGAAGTTGCTCGGCAAGGAGGCCCGGCTCGGCTGGATTCTCGCCGGCGCCAATTTGGCGCTGGCCGGCGCACAATTCGCCGAGCCGGTGCTGTTCGGCAAAATC
>JBJMTR010000356.1:0-4825 GCA_045811565.1 Bradyrhizobium sp. | reverse complement strand
CGAGATCGGCGGCGGCACGCCTAGCCCCAGGAAAGACAGGGCGCCTTCGACCACGATGATGACGGCAACGGCAAGCAGGAAGAACGCGAGCAGCGGCAACAGCACGTTCGGCAACAATTCGCGCAGCAGGATGCGCGTATGCGTGGCCCCGAGCGCCTGGGCTGCGATGACGAATTCGCGTCGGGCCAGCGTCAGCGTTGAGGCCCGCGCCACGCGCATAAAGGCTGGAATGCCGAGTACGCTCAGAATGCAGGTCAGATTAAGGAGCGACTGGCCGAGATAGGCGGTCACCGCGAGCGTCAGGATCAAGGGCGGGAAGGCCAGCAGCACATCCATGCTGCCGACCACTAGGGTTTCAAAGCGGCCGCGGAAATAACCGGCGAGCATGCCTAGCGCGCCGCCGATGATGAGCCCGATGACAGGCGCGCAAAGCCCGACGACGAGCGAGATCCGCGCGCCGTAAATCAGCCGGGATAATTCGTCCCGCCCCAGCCCATCGGTGCCAAGCCAGTGAAGCGTGGAGAACGACGCCCGCCGTTCCAGCATGTCCATCTCGGTCGGACTCGGCAGCGGCAGTACATCCGCCAGTATCGCGACCGCGAAGACGAAAATCACCCAGCCAGACGCCATCCAGAACAGCGGCCCGAGCCGGCGCGCTTTCCGCACCGGTGCAACAGCGATGTCTTCCCCAATGCTGAGTTCAAGCGTGGCCATGACGGATCCTGGGATCGAGGACGGCGTAGAGCATGTCGACAAGAAAGTTCATCACCACGAAGCCGGCGGCAACCAGCAACACCACGCCCTGCAGGATGATGAGATCACGGGTATAGATCGCGCCGACAAGAAGGCGGCCGATCCCCGGCAACGCAAAGATCGTCTCGACGATCAGCGCGCCGCCGATCAGGCGACCGATATTGATTCCGGTGATCGTGACCAGCGTGAGCGACGAAGGTTTTAGCGCATGCACGAAAAGGATGCGCGACGGCTTCAAACCTTTTGCTTTGGCGAGTGCGATGTAATCCTCCTGCAGCGCGGCGATCATGTCGGAACGCAGCACGCGCATGATCCCCGGCCATTCCGCGAGCGCCAGCGTCAGCGCCGGCAACACCATGAAGCGCAGATTGGCGATTGGATGTTCCGTGAACGGCACGTAGCCGGTTGCCGGCAGCCAACGAAGCTCCACTGCAAATACATAGATCAGCAGGATCGCGGACAGAAACGCCGGCACCGACAGCATGCCGAAGGCGGAGCCGGTCATGAAGCGATCGAAAACACCGCCGCTGCGGGCTGCGCAGGCGATCGCAAGCGGCACGCCGATCGCAAGCCCGATAATCTCGCCCAAAATCATCAATTCGAACGATACTGGCAGCCGCTCGGTCACTGCCTGCAACACGGTTTGCCCGGTGCGGAACGAGCGCCCGAAATCGCCCTGCAGGATGTGGCCAAGCCAGCCGAAGTAGCGCCACCAGATCGGCTGATCGAGCCCCATGTCATGGCGCAACGCCTCGACTTTCTCCGGCGTGGCCTGATCGCCCAGGATCACGTAAGCGAGATCGCCCGGGAGCAGCGACGCAATGACGAAGGTCAGCATCGATACGGCGATCAAAACGGGGACGAGGTACAGAAGCCTGCGCGCGACGAAGCCGAGCATTGAAAGTTATTCCAGCCAGACGTCGGATACGTCGATCACCCCGTGATAGATCTTCGGCAGGCCCTTCAGCCTGGAAGTGGAGATCGCGTAATAGGTGTTCTGGAAGGTCCAGAACCAGATCGCCTCCTTGTTGATGAGGCGGCTGATGGCGCAGTAGTCCTCCGTCCGCTTGTCGATCTCGGCCGTGACGTGGGCGTGCTCCAGCAGCCGATCGAGTTCGGGATTGGAATAGTTGGCAAGCGCAACGGGGCTGCCGGTGTGGAAATTCGCGTACATCTGCGGATCGGGATCGGCGAGATCGAGGATCCGCCACGGCGTCAATTGGAACTGGCGCATGAAGGCGCGCGGCACGATAGTGGCCTGATCGACCTGCTCGATCTCCATGTTGGCGCCGACCTGCTTCCAGAACTGCTGCAGCACCTGCCCGACATTGCGCCCGCGCGGTGTCGCGGTGACGATCATCTTGAAATCAACCGGCTTGCCGTAGTCCTGGATCAGTGCCTTGGCTTTTTCAACGTCTTCGGGCAGCGCGCCGTCATCCTTGCATTTGACCCACGAGCCGTCGCCGTAGGGATCGCTCGCTGGCCTCGCGAGACCATTGGAGATCGCCTGCGACATCTTCTTGCGGTTGATCGCCATCACCAGCGCCTGACGCACGCGGATGTCATCGAAAGGCGCGGCCTTGGTGTTGAAGGCGTACACCTGAGCGCCGGACCCGACATAGGTGTGCACCTTCATCTTGGGGTCTTTTTGCGCTTTCTGGATATTGTCCGCGTCGTATTCATCGTCCCAGACAATATCGGCCTCACCCGATTGCAGGCTGGCGAAGCGCGACTGCGCGTCCGGTAGGGGCTTCAAAATGATGCGGTCGAGGTAGGGATGACCCTTGTTCCAGTAGTCCGGCTTCTTGTCCAGGACCATGCGGTCGCCGGCGGCCCATGATTTCAAGATGTACGGTCCGGTGCCGACCGGATTGCGGTTGTAATCGTCGCCCTTGGTCTTCCATGCTGTCGGCGACTGGACGACGTTGTTGGAGCTCTGGCTGGTCATCAGCGCCGGCTGATTCACCGCCGGATCGTTCAAGTTATAGACCACCGTCAGTTCATCGGGCGCCTGCACGTCGCGGACATTGGAGATGTAAAACGCGCAACGGCATTTGTTGGCCGGGTCTTTCTGCCGGTCGAAGTTTTCTTTGAACGCTTGGGCATTGAACGGCGTACCGTCATGAAACTTGACCCCGGGCCGCAGCTTGAACATCCACGTCTTGTAGTCTTCGGAGTGGGTCCATGAAAGCGCGAGCTTCGGCTGCGGCTGTCCCTTATCGTCGAGGGTGACGAGCGTATCGAAGATCGCGGCTGCGGCAGTTTGTGCCGAAGTATCGAATACGCCGACTTTCAGGGGATCGAAGCCGGAAATATCGAGTTCGAGACCGACGGTGATGCTGCCGCCCGGCTTCTGGGCGCTGGCGGGGCCGGCAAACAGCGCTGCAGCAAATCCCGCCACAAGAAATATTCGCGCAAGCGCGTTCGAGCGGATCGCCGCTTTCATTGGTGCTCCCTCCGAGGTGTGTCCGTCCGGTTTTCCGGATCGTCAATGACATCAGAGATAGTCTGGAATTGCCGGCGGCGGCAAGGCCGTCGTCGGCTAGCGGTTGAAAAGTCGCAGGGTTCTTTTTGCTGTTCGACGCGTTTCTTCACGCGAACCGGCATCCACCCCGCTATCCAAGAAGCGGGGCGGCCTTTCGCTTGAAAACGCTATGCTCCGCCCCGCGCCGGCTTCGGCTTCTTTCCTACGAAGGTCGAGATTTCATCCTCCGAAAGGCCGATCTCCTTGAGGTAAGCGAGCGTATGTTCGCCGAGCGTCGACATGCGCTTTGCCGCGGAGACCGCAGCGCCCGACATCCGGAACGGCAGGTTAAGGACTTTGAACGTCCCGCCGCCGTCCTCAACCTCCGCCAATGCGCCGCGATGCGCGATCTGAGGATCGCGCAAGGCTTCGGCCACCGTGCGGTAGGCCGATGAGGGGACACCAAAGTCATTGAGAGCGGCGAGGCATTGCTCCGTTGTCACCGTGCGCGACCATTCCTCCACGCCGTCCATCAACCGCGCCCAGTTCTCGCGGCGGTCGGAATATTTCGCAAAGCGCGGATCGCTCACCCATTCGGGATGGCCGATGACCTGCATCAGATTCTGAAAAGTTCTCTCGCTGGCGATCGCGACCATGACGTAGCCGTTAGCGGTTTCGAGCGGGCCGAACATCGGCCGCTGGGTGGGTTTCACCTCGAACTGCGACCACTGCAATTCGTTCAGGGTCAGGCTGAGCATTGATTCCAGCATCGAGACGTCGATGTGCTGGCCCTTGCCGTTGCCTTGTCCGCTTCCTTGGCGCTGATGCAGCGCAGCGCCGATCGCGCCGAAGGCGTAGACGCCGGTGAGCACGTCGGCGTGATAGATGCCGCAGTAGTCCGGCCGGCTCCGCCCGGGCTGGTAGGCCAGATGCGCCATTTCATAGCCCGAGGCCGCGTGAATGACCGGCGCGTAGGCCGGCAGCTCGGCCGACGGCCCGGTCTGGCCGTAACCCGAGATAGAGCAATAGATCAGTCCTGCATTGAACTCGCGCAGCGAGCCGTAATCCAGCTTCAATCGCCGCATCACACCCGGGCGAAAGTTCTCAACCAGGATATCGGCGCTCGCGACCAGCCGGCGAACGATCTCGATGCCATCAGGCGATTTCAAGTCGAGCACCAGGCTCTTCTTGCCGACATTGAGCTGGCCGAACGCGGTGCTGCAATTATTGCGCAATGGCGGGCGGGTTCGCATTGTCTCGCCTTCGGCGGTTTCGATCTTGATGACCTCCGCGCCCATGTCGGCCAGCATCCGCGTACAATGAGGTCCGGCAATGGTGGTCGAAAAGTCGAGCACGCGAAGGCCGTGAAAGCTCTTTGTCAAATTACCCTCATCGTTGCCGGCCATTGTCATTCTCAAAGCTCTCCTTCACCGCGTGGCCCTTTGGTCTTTTAGCGCGGCGTGACCCTAGTGCGCGCCGGCTTGAGATGGAAGGCTCTCGTCCAGCCCGGATGGGCCAGCGCCTTGCATATTACTCAAAGGAAAATTGGACCCATTCTTGCCTGGCTTGTGCAACGAAGGCGCTTTTCGAGGGTCTTATTCACAGCGG
>JBJMTR010000355.1:0-6807 GCA_045811565.1 Bradyrhizobium sp. | reverse complement strand
GGCGGAATGCGGATCGACGCGCCGCGGCCACTTGAAAAAGCCCGGCCCGGCGCCTCTCGGGGGAGAAAACGGCGCCGGGGCCGGTGAAGGTCTGTCTTCCCACGGTTGCATAATTTTCCCGGCCCGGAATCGTTCCAAACGAGCGACTCCGCAGGATTACGGACGAGGCATTTTGAGATGACGTTGAGCATCTCAAACGACATCCGCCCCGGTTCGGCCGACGCGCCTCACTTGAGTCAGTGTGAGGGACGACCGCCTGCCTTCCAGGCAAGCGGCGCCGCGAAGATTGCCAAACCCTCATGGTGAGGAGCGCGGCAACGCCGCGGGTCTCGAACCACGAGGCCGCGGGCTACGCAATCCGGCGGCCCACAATCACGGTCCGGCCGGGGCTGGATCGAGGCAGACGGAAAGGTTGAGAAAGGCTTAGAATGTCGGCTGCAGCGATCATCTATCCACGTCCCGGCCCTGCCCGCCGGGACGAGATGTTGATGGACAACGATTGGGTTTTCGCGCGGTGCTCTCTGCAACTCACGCAAATGCCGCCGACACGTTGCCCAGTCCCGCCAAGTCCATCACCACCTTGTCGCCGGCATTGAGCCATACCGTCTTGACCAAACTTCCCGTCAGCACAATCTGGCCCGCGTGTAGCCCCCTGCCCTCCGCGGCGAGATGGTTGGCAAGCCAGGCCAGTGCGTTGTGGGGATGGCCGAGCACGTCGGCGCCGGTGCCACGGCCGACTTCCTTGTCGTTGACGACGGCGCGGCCGACCAGATGAAGCAGGTCGGGCGCTTCGGTGCGCGCCACTGGTTGGCCGAGCACGCAGCCGGCGGCGAAGAAATCATCCGCCACCAGCGTCGGCGCGCCCATCGTCTCCCATTTCTCGTAGCGGTCGTCGACGATCTCGATCGCCGGGTGATAGGCCTCGATCGCTTCCATCACCCACTCCGCCGTGAACGGCGCTTCGGTCGGCAGCAGCTCGCGCGCCAGCCGCACCGCGATCTCGCATTCGATGCCGACGCGGACGTAATCCTTGAAGCGAAGCGACGCGCCGGAGTCATGAACGCCCTTGGCGAACACGCCGCCGCTGCACGGATAGGGGATGTCGAGATATCGCTGCATCACCGAACTGGTGCAGCCGATCTTGTAGCCCACCATGGCGCCGGCGTGCGGCAGCAGAAGATCGTGCACCGCGCGCTGAACGCGATAACCCTCGGCCTCGTCCCGCGGCGCGATATCGGCCGGCAGCGACTTCAGCGGCGTGCGGTTTCGGCGGGCGGTGGCGATGGCCTTTGCGGCCGCAGCAATCTTGTCCATTGGCGCCTCCTCCCAAATATTGTTTTGAGCCCAATTCAGCACCATGGCGACCGCAACACAAGCGACTCAGGTGGACCCTGCCGTCACGGTTTGACCAGGCCGAGCTTTATGAGGCTTTCACGCTGATGAAATGCGGCTCGGCGCGCTGCGCCGATCGCGGGCCGGCATGACGCAGCCGTGCTGACAATGCACCAGCGCGAATTCGAAGATGACGGCTTGGTTCTGCGGGCCGTTGTAGCGGCGGCGGGTCACCCGCCCCCTACTCGTCCCGATAGACTTTCTCGCGCTTTTCGTGGCGTTCCTGCGCTTCGACCGACAGCGTAGCGATCGGGCGGGCTTCCAGCCGCTTCAGCGAGATCGGTTCACCGGTCTCCTCGCAATAGCCGTAGGTGTTGTCCTCGATCCGCTGAAGCGCGGCGTCGATCTTGGAGATCAGCTTGCGCTGGCGGTCGCGGGCGCGCAGCTCGATCGCGCGGTCGGTCTCCGAAGAGGCGCGGTCCGCGAGATCGGGATGATTGACGTTCTCTTCCTGCAGCGTCTGCAGGGTGATCTTCGATTCGCGAAGGATCTCTTCCTTCCAGGCCAAAAGCTTGCCGCGAAAATAATCGCGTTGGCGATCATTCATGAAAGGCTCTTTTTCAGAAGGCCGGTAGTTCTTCAGCTTTTCCAAAGGCAGTCATGTCCCTGTCAGGCGGACGGAAATCGCCCCTCCGCGGTGGGGCCTTATATAGCGATGGCATCTGACAGACAATATCTCGCGTCGGGAAAGACGAACCGCCTCCAAGGCCTTGCACAGGCAAAACAAACCGGCGCTGCCAAGGCGGCGCCGCCGGCTGGTAGCGACCATGAAGCGCCTGCGGATATGGGCCGGAGGATCGATTTTCATCGGCGAGTGCGACTGCGAAATCCTCGAAGGAAATCCAGTTTTTCCCGTCCGCGCCGGTCAAGAGCCGATCGGTCCCGAGCCGGAACTTTCCGGTCCGCTCGCCGGCTGGAGGGCGGCAGGAGGCATTACGACTGCCCCGCCTTGGCCAGCTCGACTTCGACCCGCAGCTCGATTTCGGACAATACGGCGTCAAGCCCGGCGTCGCCGGAGGAGGCTTTTAGATTGGCGGCGGCATCGCGCAGCCGGCTCACGGTCGCGGTTTCCAGATTGCCGGCGAGCAGCCCGATCTTGAGCTCGTCGAGCACGTCGAGCGCGCCCCTGCCGCGCTGCACCGAGCGCTTGCGGCGCTCGGCCGGATCTTCTCCGACGCCCTGCAACGCCAGCAGCGCATCGATGTTGCCGGCCGATTTTGGCGCGGCCGCCGACCGGGCCTCCTCCGGAGCGGCGGTCGTATCCGGCAGCGAAAAGCCGGTCGAGCCGGTCCGCCGCGCATTGCTCGCGGGCGATCCAAGCGTGGTGCCGTTCGGTCCGTAGATGCGCATCGTCATGATCTCGCGAGGGCGGCGTGCCCCGAAGCTTCGCCGTTTTATGGTTAATGCCACGTAAACGGCCCGGCAAAATCTGCCGCCAGGCGGCAGTTTCGGCTTCGCCAGCTAGTCAGAGCAAAACCGGTTTGCGACAATTTCCCTCAATAAATCAATGCATTGAGCCCGCCGCGCGGCGTGGCACAACGCTCGCATAGTTAATCGCGGATCACCGCTATGGGAGTGGCGCGGTCCGCTTGAAGAGTTTAGGGGAGCACAGGGATGCCCGGCATCCATTCGGCACGAACATTGAGGATGGCCTGCGCTGCGCTGTTGGCGCTGGCGCTATCCGCCGTGCCCGCAAGCGCCACGTCGCGGATCAAGGACCTCGCCAATATCGAAGGCGTCCGGCAGAACCAGCTGATCGGCTATGGCCTCGTCGTCGGTCTCAACGGCACTGGCGACACGCTGAACAATATCCCCTTCACCAAGCAATCGCTGCAGGCGATGCTCGAGCGCATGGGCGTCAACATCCGCGGCGCCACCATCCGCACCGGCAACGTTGCCGCGGTGATGGTCACCGGCAATTTGCCCGCCTTCGGCACCCAGGGCACACGGATGGATGTCACGGTCTCGGCGCTCGGCGACGCCAAGAATTTGCAGGGCGGCACCCTGCTCGTCACGCCCCTGCTCGGCGCTGACGGCAACGTTTATGCGGTCGCCCAAGGCTCGCTCGCGATCGGCGGCTTTCAGGCCGAAGGGGCCGCAGCCAGCATCACCCGCGGCGTACCGACCGTAGGCCGCATCGCCAACGGCGCGATCATCGAACGCGAGATCGAATTCGCGCTCAACCGCCTGCCCAATGTTCGGCTGGCGCTGCGCAATGCCGATTTCACCACCGCCAAGCGCATCGCCGCCGCGGTCAATGATTTTCTCGGCGTCAAGACCGCCGAACCGATCGATCCCTCCACGGTGCAGCTCTCGATCCCCCCGGAATTCAAGGGCAACGTGGTCGCCTTGCTGACTGAGATCGAGCAATTGCAGGTCGATCCGGATCTGGCGGCCAAGATCATCATCGACGAACGCTCCGGCATCATCGTGATGGGTCGCGATGTCCGCGTCGCCACCGTCGCGGTGGCGCAAGGAAATCTCACGGTGACGATTTCCGAAAGCCCGCAGGTCAGCCAGCCCAATCCGCTGTCGCGCGGACGAACGGTGGTCACACCGCGCAGCAGCGTTGGCGTCACAGAAGACGGCAAGAAACTCGCGGTCGTCAAAGACGGCGTTTCGCTGCAGCAGCTCGTCGATGGCCTCAACGGCCTCGGCATCGGCCCGCGCGACCTCATCGGCATCCTGCAGGCGATCAAGGCCGCCGGCGCGATTCAGGCCGATATCGAGGTGATGTGATGCAGAGCCTGATCAACAGCACCAGCGGCAGCATGCCTGCGAAAACCGTGCTGCCGCGCTTCAATGGCCGTCCGGACCCCCTGCTCGCCGACGCCCTCACAAAGGTCTCGCCGCAGGCGCAGGCCAAGGCGAGGTCGACCGCGACCGACTTCGAGGCAATGTTTCTCAACTCGATGTTTTCGCAGATGACCAGCGGCATCAAGGGCGAAGGCCCGTTCGGCGATACGCCGGGCACCGGCGTGTGGCGCTCGAAGCTGACGGAGGAATATTCGAAGTCGTTTGCAAAAGCCGGCGGCGTCGGAATTTCCAACGACGTCTTCCGCACGTTGATCCTGCAGCAAGCCAACCGCGCCGGCTAATTCTTCAAGGGGAGTCCGACATGAATCCGCGCCCTCAACCAAAGCCGGCGCCTGCGCCCGCGGCTTCGACGCCGGTCGAAGCCCGCAAGCTCGCGGAAGACCTGATGGACGTGATGAGCGCCCTGCTCGGCATCATCGAGCGCGAGACCGAGCTGGTTCGCGCCGGCAAGGTGCGCGAAGCGACTGAACTGGAACAGCAGAAATCGGAGCTGTCGCGCCGCTACATGACTTCAGTCGCCAATATCAAGGCGGCGCAAAAAATTCTGTCGCAGGCCGCGCCGGAATTGCTGCCCACGCTGCGCCGCCATCACGACACTTTTCGCGCCATGCTGCAGGTCAACCTTACCGTTCTCGCTACGGCGCATGCGGTGTCGGAGGGCATCGTGCGCGGCGTCAACACCGAGATCCAGCGCCGCAACATTCCCAATACCTACACGGCGGCCGGCCAGCGTGCCGCACCGGGTCCGCGTCACATCACGCCGCTCGCGGTCAGCCGTTCGCTCTGATCGGTCTCAGTCGTCACCATTTTTCATAAAATTTTCCGGCGCGTATCAGCGCGACATTCAGCGCGTTTTCTAACAACTTGTTGAGAGGTGCCAGCGCATAGTTGCGGCTCAGGAGGAGTTGGGATTTGACTCAAGCGTAGCTAGTGCCGTCGCACTAGGAGGCGGTCATGAGCACAGATTTCAGTATCAAACCGGTGGGGGCGCCGGTTGCCGCGCTGATCGTTCAACCGATCAGCGAAGCGGCACAGCAGGCGGTCGCAACCGAGCTGCCCGCCAGCCAGAGCCTCACGGCGGTGGATACACCCGCGCGCGTCAGCATCGGTTCCAATGCCGTCAACGTATCGCTCTCGAGCGCGCCATCCGTGTCCAATCAGGTGATCATCGACCGCGATGCCGCTTCGATTGTCTATCAGGTCGTAGACAACCGCACGAGCCAGGTGGTGAAGCAGTTTCCTGAGGAAGCGGTGCTGCGGCGCCGCGCCTATTTCCACACGCTCGACCTGACGAAAGACGCGCCGACCCGTCTTCGTGCCACCGACCGCAAGGCCTAAGCCTGACTATCAAGTGGAATGCGTAGCGTAGGCCGTGTCGAGAAAGGTCTGTCCGCTCGCGGCATCGGTGACGACGTTCTTGATCAGCGCCTTGCCGGTGCCGGCTAGCATGAACTTGGTGTCACCGACCCGGAACGACTGATCCTTGATCAGCACTTCCTGGTACTTGTTGGTGCCGCCGCTCTGGTATTGGACCTTCGCGCGAAAGCCCGTGACGTTCGAGATCGTAATCTTGAACGTCTTGTTGTTGGCGTATTTTCCAGTCCAGGCCCCCTCATAAAGCGCCGGATCGACCGCCACGTAGGGAGTCTTGGACGGTACGGTCAGCCCGACGGCCTTGTAGTTGGCCGACAGGATGTTCAGTACGTCGGCCATGCTACCGCTCCCTCACTTCCCCAGAGATCGTCAGCCGCGGCCCGACAGGCCCGCCGCGAGGTTGCAATTGATGTCGATCAGCGACTTCAATTTGGCTGGATCCGGATTGAGCTGCATTTCAATGGTCTGCTTCATCACGAACACGCCGATATTGGCGATGTTCTGACGGATTTCGATCGGCTGCGGGTTGTCGTTGGTCTCTGCCGCGCTCATGAAAATCGACCACAGACGGCGATTGAACAGCAACGCGTTATGCATGGCCTTGTCGGGACCGGACCAGTTGGCCTGGACTTCCTGGAGCTGCCGAGCGGCCTTCAGGAGCGCCTGCGCTTCGATGTCACGGGGAGAGGCCGTCGTAGTTGACGCGCGAGCGTAGGCTTGGGCAGCATTTGACATTCACTAACCTCGATGGGAGCGGTTCGCAGGACCGCGGGGCTTAAAAACTGCCCAACTTTCATACAGGCCCGCCCTTTAAATATGGTTAGCGGCGGTTATCAAATGTGTCTGTATTTCGGCAAAATCCCAGTTGCAGGCCCCTCCTTCAAAACGAAAACGGCGGGTTTTGCCCGCCGTTTTGCTTGGGTTGGTAGCCGGGCTTAGCGCAGGAGCTGAAGCACGCTCTGCTGTGACTGGTTGGCCAGCGCCAGCGCGGACACCGCGATCGACTGGCGGGTAGACAGCGCCTGGCTGTTCGCCGCTTCCTCGTTGGTGTCGGCCAGCGTCAGATTGGACGAGCCGGTCTGCAGCACGTTGATGAGGTTCTTCGAGAAGTCCTGACGGATCTGCACGATCGACAGGTTCGAGCCGAGCGTTGAAGCTTCCGTCCGCAACAGGTTCGACGCATTCGTTATTTTGGCTATCGTCGCGTTAGCTGAGCTGTTGTCG
>JBJMTR010000354.1:0-3070 GCA_045811565.1 Bradyrhizobium sp. | reverse complement strand
GCAGCCGGGCAACACCGTCCCGGTCACCGTCGACAACTTCCGACGCGCGGAATCCGACATGTATTACGGCAATGTCGTCAAGCAGGCTGGCATAGGTAAATTGCACCACAGCCGTGAACCAATGCGGATCGACAACCAAACCGTTATCCGGGGCAACCGCGACACCTTGTATTCGGCAGCCGTGTTCGATCTCGACACCGGGCCGGTGACGATCACGCTGCCCGACGCAGGCAAGCGCTTCATGTCGATGCAGATCATCGACGAGGATCAATATGTGCCGGAGGTGGTCTACGGCGCTGGAGCGCACATCTATACAAAAGAACAGATCGGAACGCGCTACGTGATGCTGGGCATCCGCACACTGGTCGATCCGAACGATCGCAAGGACCTTGAAGAGGTCCACCGCCTGCAGGATGCGATCAAGACCGAGCAGGCGAATGGTCCCGGCAGCTTCGATATCCCGACCTGGGATGCCGCCAGTCAGAAGAAAGTGCGGGATGCATTGCTGGTTCTCGCCGGCACTCTTGCCGACACGAAGCGCATGTTCGGTTCGCGAACCGAGGTCGATCCTATCAGGCATTTGATAGGTGCCGCGACCGGCTGGGGCGGGAATCCGGAGAAAGACGCTATGTACCTCACGGTCGTTCCGAACAGGAACGACGGCTCGACCATTCAACGGCTCAGAGTCAGGGATGTGCCCGTCGACGGCTTCTGGTCGATCA
Organism: Bradyrhizobium sp.; assembly: GCA_045811565.1. GTDB lineage: Bacteria > Pseudomonadota > Alphaproteobacteria > Rhizobiales > Xanthobacteraceae > Bradyrhizobium. The sequence continues at coordinate 2,348 of JBJMTR010000354.1, read as the reverse complement.
CGATCTACAACGATAAGGGCTATATCGAGCCCAATCCCTACGACGCCTACTCCCTGAACAACATCACAGCCCGCAAGGATGGTGACGGCTCGGTCGCAATCCAATTCGGCGGTTGCGACGGCAAGGTTGCCAATTGCCTGCCGATCTTTGCGGGTTGGAATTATTGGGTGCGCCTCTACCGGCCGCGCCCTGAAATCCTCAACGGTTCGTGGAAATTCCCGAAGCCGCAGCCTGTGACATGAGGTGACGGACATGACCGGTCTCGATATCTTCGCCTGGATTGTCCTCATCATTGTGCGGTGCTCCCCCGCATCTGCATGCCCAATATCGCGCCATTGTGGCTTGACCTTGGGCCGTTACTCTCCGAAATTGCGGCTGCCGTGGATATTTCTTCTCATCTCACCCGAGATTCCGACCTGTTCATTCCCGACTCGCGCCGGGCGTGGATCCGCCTTGCCGTGGCCGTGGTCATCGGCTCGCTCGGCAGCGTCGGCATGTGGTCGGTGGTGGTCGCGCTGCCGGTGGTGCAGGGCGAATTCGGCGCCAGCCGCGGCACCGCCTCGCTGGCCTTCACGCTGGTCATGCTTGGCTTCGGTACCGGCGGGGTGCTGACTGGCAAGATCACCGACCGCTACGGCATCGTCACCGCGATCGGGCTCGGCATCGGCATCCTCGGCCTCGGCTATATCGGCGCGGGGATGTCATCGTCGATCTGGCAATTCATCCTGGTGCATTTCGCGATTGGCCTGTCCTCGTCGGCAACGTTCGGCCCGCTGATGGCGGAAGCCTCGCACTGGTTCGACCGCTACCGCGGACTGGCCGTCGCCATCGCGGCGAGCGGCAATTACATCGGCGGCACGATCTGGCCGCCGCTGGCGAATTTTGGCCTGCAGTCGTTCGGCTGGCGCACCACGCACATCGCCATTGGCATCTTCACGGCGGTCGCGATGACGATCGCGCTGATCGTGTTACGCATGCTGATGGGGGCGGCGACGCAACGCAACCATGACGACGCGCCGCCACCGCGGGTCGACCTGCGGCTCTCCACCAATGCGCTGACGGCGATTTTGTCGCTTGCGAGCATCGCCTGCTGCGTGGCGATGTCGATGCCGCAGGTCCATATCGTCGCCTATTGCGGCGATCTCGGTTACGGCGTGGCGCGCGGCGCCGAAATGCTGTCGCTGATGCTGGGGTTCGGCATCATCAGCCGGATCGGTTCGGGATTCCTCGCCGACAGGATCGGCGGCATTCCCACGCTCCTGATCGGATCAGTCGCGCAGGGCACGGCGCTGTTGTTCTATCTGTTCTTCGACAGCCTGACTTCGCTCTACATCATTTCGGCGATGTTCGGATTGTTCCAGGGCGGCATCGTGCCGAGCTACGCCATCATCGTGCGCGAGGCGATGCCGGCGGCCGAAGCCGCCACCCGCGTCGGCATCGTGATCTTCGCCTCCGTGTTCGGCATGTCGTTCGGCGGCTGGATCTCCGGCGTGATCTTCGACGCCACCGGCTCCTACGCCGCCGCCTTCGTCAATGGGCTCGCCTGGAATGCGCTCAACCTCGCCATCATGCTGTCACTGCTGTTGCGCGCACGCGCGAATTCCACAAAACCGGGCGCCGGTTTTGCGAATAAAATGAGCCCAAACTATTAGAGCCCAGCGGCCGGCGATCACCCAAGTTTACGCCGCCTGTCCCATCTTCAACAACGAGCAGCCGGTGATTTTCAGGCTGCCGTCCGGCTGCCGCTCCAGCGTATAGAGCGCTTCCCATGCCTCGCCATCAGCGTCGATGATGTGGACGCGTTGCGCGATCCAGTTGCCGTCTGTGCGCGCCTCGCCGAATTCAAAACTCTTGTGGCGATAGACCGGCGCGTAGCTCTCCCGCACCATGAGCATGAAGATGCTGGCTTCTGGAAATATCTCTTTGATCGCCGGCGCCGCATAGGAATAGGCGGCGGCCGCATCGTCGCGGCTGAAAGCTTGCTCCTGCGCCCGGATCACGCTTTGCGCCGCCGCGACGTCGTCCGCGGCGAAGGCGGACGGTGTAAAGGCGAACAGAAGCGCGAGCAGCAGGAGGACAACACGCATAGCGGGCTCCGAGATTGTGCGCCTCACGAGCCCTGCATTCTACAGCGTATTCGAGCGAAATGGGCGGCGCTTCGCGTCAAGAAAACACGTCAAATTAATGCGCTGGAGCCGCGTTCCGAGTTTCTCAGGACGGAAAAGCTCCAGCCGAAGTCCCCACGAGGGGTTAACGCAATCGTTCAATTGCGGGCACCGTCTCTGACCTGAGCTTATGATTTTTGATGTCCATTGGACGGACCAAAGGGAGGCGGCAGGACGATGAAT
>JBJMTR010000353.1:0-19147 GCA_045811565.1 Bradyrhizobium sp. | reverse complement strand
GGTGCGCAATTGCGTCGATGCCGACCACGGCGTTGCGAACGGCTGCGGGTTCAACATGCGGTCGCTGAGATGGCCGACGAACAGCACATAGAGATCGGAAAAATTATATTCCTTGATGACGAAGTAATTCTTCGTGGCCAGGAAGGCCGGGCCGTAGATGCCCTCCGGCTGCAGCAGCGATGCCGGCTGCGCCTGCTCGACGGCGCTCAGCTTCTGCCCGCGGACGGGCACGAAACCTGAGCGCAGCCATTCGCTGATCGGTTTTGTCGTTTCCGGCACGCCCATCGTGCAGTCGGCATTGGCCGGCGCGCGCACTTCATAGGCCCAGCGCACCCCCTTCTGCCATCCCTTGTTGACAAGCTGCTGCGCGGCAGAGGCGAGCGCGTCCGGCACCGAATGCCAGATGTCTTTGCGGCCATCGCCGTCAAGGTCGACGCCGTGTTTATAAAATTCAGACGGCAGGAATTGCGTCAGGCCGGTCGCGCCGGCCCAGGACGAACGCATGTCCTTGCGCGCCACCTCGCCATCGCCAAGCAGCTTCAATGCCAGGATGAACTCGGTGCGATACTGATCCCTGCGCCGGCCGACATAGGCCTGCGTCGCCACGACGCGCAGCGTGTCGTAAGGCAGCGTGTAGCGGCCGAAATCGGTCTCCCGCCCCCAGATCGCAAGCACGATGCTGGCGGGCACGCCGAAGCGGGATTCGATTTCGGCGAGCGCCGTGCGATGCTTTTGCATCAGCCGCTGCCCTTCCCCCGCCAGCCGTGCGATCGAGGCTTCCTTCAGATAATCCGCCGGCACCTGCACGAACTCCGCCTGCGACGGCGCGCCGGTCGGGGGCCGGCCCGGCAGGATCAGGTCTGGCAATTTGTAATCCGGCTCAAGGCTGCGGGTCTCGGCATCGAACGTCGCGCGCGACACGCCAGCGGCCTGTGCCTCCGGCCACAGCGAAGCGATGAACTGGGTGAAGCCGGCGTCGGCTGCGCGGGCGGGAGCTTGCAGCGTCAGCGCCAGAAGCAGCAGGCCGAGGGCGGCCGCGCGGCCTGCCATCGTTGTGCCGATGGCAATTGGGACATCAGTCTCCGGCCGGCTACTTGGCGCCTTCGATCGCTTCATTGGAAAGCCTATCGACAAATGCGATTCCGATGGAGGAGTCGAATTGCGGAATGATGCTTATACCTACGCAATCTCATCGTGCTGTGAAGCGACAACTGGCCGCAGCGTGATCACCCGTTTACCGCGTCAGCTTCTTGTACTTCACCCGATGCGGGATGATGCTGTCCTGCCCGAGCCTGCGCATCTTGTCCTTTTCATAATCCTGGAAATTGCCTTCGAACCATTCGACGTGGCTGTCGCCTTCGAAGGACAGGATGTGGGTAGCGATACGGTCGAGGAACCAGCGGTCGTGGCTGATGATCACGGCGCAGCCGGCGAAATCCTCCAGCGCCCCTTCCAGCGCGCGCAGCGTATCGACGTCGAGATCGTTGGTCGGCTCGTCGAGCAGCAGCACGTTGGCGCCGGATTTCAGCATTTTGGCGAGATGAACACGGTTGCGCTCACCGCCTGACAGCGAGCCGACCTTCTTCTGCTGGTCTGCGCCCTTGAAATTGAACGACGAACAATAGCCGCGCGAGTTCACTTCCTTCTTGCCGAGCAGGATCAGCTCGTTGCCGCCGGAAATTTCCTCCCACACGTTCTTGTTGCCGTCGAGCGCGTCGCGCGACTGATCGACGTAGCCAAGATGTACCGTGTCGCCGATGGTGATGGTGCCCTTGTCCGGCTTCTCCTGCCCGGTGATCATCCGGAAAAGCGTGGTCTTGCCGGCGCCGTTCGGGCCGATCACGCCGACGATGCCGCCCGGCGGCAGCTTGAAGGTGAGATCGTCGATCAGCATGCGATCGGCAAAACCTTTGCTGAGGCCTTCGAAGTCGACGACGTTGTGGCCCAGCCTCTCGGCGACGGGAATGATGATCTGCGCGGTCTGCGTCTGCTTCTCGTTCGCCTGCTTCAGCAACTCTTCGTAACGCTGGTAGCGCGCCTTGGATTTGGCCTGACGTGCCTTTGGGGAGGCCGCGATCCATTCCTGCTCGCGCGCCAGCGTGCGCTGATGCGCCGCCTCTTCGCGCCCTTCCTGCACAAGCCGCTTCTGCTTCTGCACCAGCCAGGAGGAATAGTTGCCCTCGTAGGGAATGCCGCGGCCGCGGTCGAGCTCGAGAATCCAGCCGGTAACATTGTCGAGGAAGTAGCGGTCGTGGGTGACGATCAGGATCGCGCCGGGATATTGGCGCAGATGGCCTTCGAGCCACGACACCGACTCGGCGTCGAGATGGTTGGTCGGCTCGTCCAGCAGCAGCAGCTCCGGCTGGTCGAGCAGGAGCCGGCAAAGCGCCACGCGGCGGCGCTCGCCGCCGGAAAGCTTCGTCACGTCGGCATCGTCGGGCGGGCAGCGCAGCGCATCCATCGCCTGGTCGACCTTGCTGTCGAGATCCCAAAGGCCCTGCGCCTCAATCTCGTCCTGCAGCTTGGTCATCTCGTCGGCGGTTTCGTCCGAATAGTTCACCGCCAGTTCGTTATAGCGATCGAGGATCGCCTTCTGCTTGGCGACGCCTCGCATGACATTTTCGCGGACGGTCTTGCTGGCGTCGAGATGCGGCTCCTGTTCGAGGTAGCCGACCCGGGCGCCTTCGGCGACCCAGGCCTCGCCGTTATACTCCTTGTCGATGCCGGCCATGATCCGCAAAAGCGTCGATTTGCCGGAGCCGTTGACGCCGAGTACGCCGATCTTGGCGTCCGGATAGAAGCTCAAATGGACGTTCTCGAGCACCTTGCGGTTGCCGGGATAGGTCTTGGACAGACCCTGCATGAAATAGACGAACTGACGGGCCATCGAATCCCCTGACAAACCGTTGGATTTTCGGAAATTTGCTGCCGCGGATGTAGCGGCGCAGCCCCCAAAGCGCAACCGCGGGAACGCGTTTTCCATTCGTTCACCACGGATGAATACGGGATCGACACCATGTGTGCGACAGATCACGACAATTGAAACCATCTTTTAATAAATCGGGCAAAAGCTGGGTTTCAGCGCCGAAAATGGCGTCTTCCACGGCAGAAGCCGCGGAGGAAATACAGAGGCCGCATCATGGCAACGACGACTTCGGCATCCCTTCCCAACCAGACAAACCGCCGCGTCGGGCATGCCAAACCATTCACCGAGCTCCGTGCCTTCTGGCGGCAGTTCTTTGCCAAGGCGTTCAACCCTTACCGGCCGGAACTGCACTATATGCGCGGCCCCGGTCCCGCCTGGCGCGCCAAACATAAGGCCCGCTCCAAGTGATGTTGCCGGACATTTGAACCGAAGCTGGCGTTAAGTCCGCTTGCGCGCTCCTCGATTGCGCGCAACCATGCGATCTTCCCCGACGGTTAAATTTTCTCAGCCGTCATCCTCGCCATGAACGGACCTTCCAATGACGCGGCTGCGCTGTGCAATACTCGACGACTATCTCAATCTCGCCCTGACGGTCGCCGACTGGTCCACGGTCGCCGACCGCGTCGATGTCACGGTGTTCAATCAGCCGTTCGCGAGCCAGGAAGCCGCCGCCACCGCGCTCAGGGATTTCGAGATCGTCTGCGCGATGCGCGAGCGCACGCCGTTTCCACGCGCACTGTTTGCGGCCTTGCCCAAATTGAAACTCCTGATCACCTCCGGCATGCGCAATGCGGCGATCGACATGGAAGCCGCCAAGGATCAAAAGGTGGTGCTGTGTGGCACCCAATGGGGCCGCGATCCCACTGCACCGCTGACCATGGGCCTGATCCTGGAATTGACCCGCAATATCGGTCGCGAGAATGCACGGATGCATGCCGGCGAACCCTTGCAGAAATTCGTCGGCATCGAGATCGAGGGCCGGACGCTCGGCGTGATCGGGCTGGGCAAGCTCGGGACCAAAGTATCAAAACTGGCGCAAGCCTTCGGGATGAACGTGATCGCATGGAGCCCCAATCTGACGCCGGAACGCTGCAAGGAAGCTGGCGTCGGCTTCGCCACCAAGGAGGAGCTGTTCGCAACTGCCGACATCGTCACCATTCATGTGGTGCTGAGCCAGCGCTCGCGCGGCCTGGTCGGCGCTGCGGATCTGGCGCGGATGAAGCCGACGGCCTATCTCGTCAACACCGCGCGCGGGCCGATCGTCGATGAAGCGGCACTTCTGGAAACGCTGCAGCGGAAGAAGATCGCTGGCGCAGCGGTCGACGTCTTCTCGGTCGAGCCGCTGCCAGTCGACCATCCGTTCCGCAAGCTCGACAACATGGTGCTGACGCCGCATCTCGGCTACGTCACCGAGGACAGTTTTCGCAATCACTATAGCCAGATGGTCGAGGGCATCGACGCCTGGTTCAAGGGCGAACCGGCGCGACGGCTGGCTTGAGATAACAAGCTCAGGCCGCAGCCTTCTGTGCAACGGAGGCCTCGCGACTTGCGCAAATCCCTCGCGCCAGGATGGATGCGCCGGCTGCCGGTGGGCGCGCGGATGCGGCAACCCGCGCGCAACGAAAAAGCGCGCAAGCTGCGCGCCTTTGGGATGAAGTTTCTACCGGCAGCGCTTAACGCACGGTCACCGGTGCGGGCAGCGGCGGCACGACGGTCGGCTGCGTGCCGGGGACCGGCGCCAGCTGCGCCGAGGCGGCAGGCGGCGACGCTGCGGCGGGTCCGCCGGGTGGCGGCGCCACCGATGCGGTTGTCGTTCCCGGCGGCGGACCGCCCGGCAGCACAACCACGCGGGTGCCGACCTTCACGCGGTCGAACAAGTCGGAGACGTCCTCGTTCAGCATGCCGATGCAGCCTGACGAGACGAACTTGCCGATCGTCGAGGGCTGGTTGGTGCCGTGGATGCGATAGACCGTCGAACCGAGGTACATTGCGCGCGCGCCAAGCGGATTGCCCGGGCCGCCCGCCATGAAGCGCGGCAGGTAGGGCTGGCGCTCGATCATCTCGGTCGGCGGATGCCAATCCGGCCACTCCGCCTTGCGTGATACCTTCTGCACGCCGGTCCAGGTGAAGCCGTCACGGCCGACGCGGACGCCGTAACGGATCGCGCGCCCGCCACCCAGCACGTAATAGAGGTAGGTGTTGGTGGTATCAACGACGATCGTTCCGGCCGGCTCCTTGGTGGCCAAAGAGACTTCTTGGCGGCGCAGGTTCGGCGGCAGCTGTACTGGAGCCGCTTCGGGCTGCTCCTCGGGGGGCAGCGCCGCAAGCGTCATTGGCTTGCCGTCAGCTCCCACCGGAGCCTGCTGCTGTGCGGTGCCGGTCGCGCCAGGCGCCGCCCCAATGGCTTCCGGCGGACGCAGCGCACGGTCGTCGTTGGGATACACCACGCCTGCAGCAGGCACGCGGTTGTCTGGATAGGCCTGCTGCGGCGGACCGGCCGGACGGTCGGCATAGATCACCGGCGGCGGACCCGCCGGGCGGCCGTAACGCGGATCATCCGGCGACAGGATTGGACCGGTCGGCATGTTGCGATCGGAATAAACCGGCGCGCCCGTCGGCCGGCCATAGCGCGGATCGTTGGGCGAGAGCACCGGCCCGGGCGGCGGCAGCGCCGTCGAACTCTGCGCGTTCGGCGCATCGTCATCGTCCAACGCATCGAAATCCGGCATGCCGCGGCGGTCATCGTAGCCGGCGGGCGGATAGGGCTCCGGCGCCGCGGAATAAACCGAACTCAGAGGAGGGGGATAGCCTTGCTGGGCAAAGGCGAGCGAAGTTCCCGCCCCGGCAGCGACCACGGCGGCACAAATCGTCAGAATGCGGTTGATCATCATCGCTCTTGTATAGTCCCCAAGCCCAACCGGACGGTTAACGGCAGATGACGGAAGATCGCGGCGCATTCAAGACAATTCCGCGAAACTCGGCCCAATTCGGGCATTTTGTGATCGGAGGTGACGACTGCGGCATTGATGCCGCACTGCGTGAGAAAAAATCCTCCGCGGGATTACGATCATGTCGGGGCCGGCATTTTGTAACGAACAGTTCCGGCACGTTGCGATATTCTAAAATCCGCCTGATTCGCTGCCCCGCGAACCAGTCTGCTCCTGTGGTCACCGCGTTTCCTCTAGCTCCAAGACCTGGCAAGGCGGAACACGCGTCCATGCTCCCCGGTTTTCGTTTCCTGTTCGCCGCAATCCTGCTGTCGACGTCGATCCTGGTTTTTGGATTGGGCGCCGCTGCGCTTTTGCGCGCGGCGCACGAGGAAGTCGCCAGCATTCCGACCCGACGGGCGCCACCCGAACCGGTGTTCGCGCTGCAGGATGAGCCGGCCCAACCGACGCTGGCCTTGCTGCGCGTCGAACCTCCTGAGCAGCCCGCGGAGGACCCTATTGCGGCGGCTGAAACGCCAGCCGATCAAGTCTCGGGCGCAACACCGCCCGTTGGAGCCGACAAGCTCGCAGCGCTGAGGACGGACGAAACCGCGCCGCCGGCAGCCGCGAAGCCGGAGGAAATGCCCCTTTCGGAAACCCTGCCCGAGGTGCAAGCCGCGCCGGACCCAGCCGAACCGCCGGCAGCGCGGGCGGCATCCGACCAAGCCCAATTGCCCACCGCGGCCGGCGAACCCAAGCTCGCAGCAATCGCCGACACCCGGCCGCCGGCGAGCGAAGCTGCGCCTGCCGAGCCCGAACCAACATCCGCACCGGCGCTGCCGGAGATCAGTCCGGCCTCGACGAAGATCGCCACATTGGGGGGCCCCGCCGTCATGATCGGCGAAACGGCATTAGCAAAAGCGAAGGATGCGAAGCCGAGTCGCAGCGCGGTCACGAAGCGCGCGCCGGCACAGCCGGCCAAGAAACGCCGGCCAAAGGTGCAACGCGCGCAACCGGCGCCGCGAGCGGTAGCCCAACAACTGCCCAATCCATTCGCGCAGCCAACGATCACGCGCAGAACGCAATAGCAGCCATCTCAGGCCGGACCGGTCGCGACCGGCGGACCGTCCGGCAGGCCCCATTCGGCCCAGGAGCCATCATAGAGCGCCGTACCGCGTACGCCCAGGCGATAGAGCGCAAGCGTCACCACCAGCGCCGAGACGCCGGAGCCGCAGGTGGTCACGATCGGCTTTGTCATGTCGACACCGGCGCTCGTAAACGCCTTGCGCAACTCATCGAGCGGCTTCATCGCGCCGGTGCTGGCATCGAACAATTCGGCATAAGGCACGTTGCGGCTGCCGGGGATGTGACCGGAACGGCGGCCAGGCCATGGCTCGGCAACCGTTCCTTCAAACCGGGGACGCGGCCGCGCATCGACCAATTGCTCCGTCTTCGTCTCGAGATTGCCGAGCAGTTGTTGCTTGCTGCGGACAAAGCTCGGGTCGAGCCCGGCGTGGAATTTGCCCGGGTTGGGCGTGACCGCGCCGGAATCGACGGAGCGCCCTTCGGCCGTCCATTTCTGCAAGCCGCCATCCAGCACTTTAACATCGTGATGGCCGAACGACAGAAACATCCACCACGCCCGCGACGCCGCAACCCAGCTGCCGGAATCATAAGCGACCACGGTATCACCGGAGGAAATACCGAGCGCGGAGACGTCGCGCGCGAACTGCTCGGCACTTGGATACATATGCGGCCGCGGATCATTCGGATCGGCAATGGCGTTGACGTCAAAGAACACCGCACCCGGAATATGGGCGGTGAGAAAATCGTCCGATGGCAGCGGCAGTACACCGGGCATCTTGTAGGACGCGTCGATGATCTTGACTTTGGGATCGTTCAGATGCGCGGCGAGCCAGTCGGTGGAGACTAGCGGATCGTCGGTGGTGGTCATGCATGCAGTCTCCGGCAAATCGTCATTGCCGGACTTGATCCGGCAATCCATCTCTTGAGATGATGGACACGCGGGTCGAGCCCGCGTGTGACTGGTCTCTATCCCTTCTTCTTCGGCTCCCACTTCTCCACGGGTCCGCCGGCATCGCGCCATGCGGCAAAGCCGCCGCCCATATGCGCGACCGGGTTCAATCCCATGTCCTGCGCGGTTTTGGCGGCCAGCGCCGAGCGCATGCCCCCGGCGCAGTGGAAGATGAATTTCTTGTCCTGCTGGAAGATCGGCTTGGCATAGGGACTCGCCGGATCGATCCAGAACTCCAGCATGCCGCGGGTGCAGGAGAATGCCCCGGGGATTTTGCCGTCACGCTCGATCTCTCTGGGGTCGCGGATGTCGACGATGATGACGTCGTCGCTTTCCGCCGCCTTGATCGCATCCGCCGCGCTGACGGTCTCGATCTCAGCATTGGCTTCGTCGATCAGCGCCTTGATGCCGCGGTGAATGGTCTGGGGCATGGGCTCTCCTTTTTTCTTTTTTGGCGCGTCATTCCGCGGCGCGTCGAAGACGCCAACTACATCAGGCCGCTACGCGCACTGTCCGGAATCACGAAGCTTGTTACCGCACCAATTCCTTCATCGCGCCTTCAAGTCCATCGATCGTGATCGGGAACATGCGCTCGGAAAACAGCCGGCGAATGATAGTGGTGGATTCCGAATAGTCCCAGTGCTTCTGCGCCACCGGGTTGAGCCATACCGCATGCGGATAGGTGCGGATGATGCGCTCCAGCCAGACCGCGCCCGCCTCCTCGTTGACGTGCTCTACCGAGCCGCCGGGGACCATGATCTCGTAAGGCGACATCGAGGCGTCGCCGACGAACACCACCTTGTAGTCGTGTGGGTATTTATGCAGCACGTCCCAGGTCGGCGTCCGGTCGGTGAAGCGCCGCTTGTTCTGCTTCCAAACGCCTTCATAGAGGCAGTTGTGGAAGTAGAAATATTCCATGTGCTTGAATTCGCTTTTTGCCGCCGAGAACAACTCCTCGACTTGCTCGATATGCGAATCCATCGAGCCGCCGATATCGAAGAACACCAGCACCTTGACCGCATTGCGCCGCTCGGGACGCATATGCACGTCGAGATAGCCGTGGTTGGCGGTCTCCTTGATCGTGGTGTCGAGATCGAGTTCATCAGGCGCGCCGGTGCGGGCGAATTTGCGCAGGCGGCGTAGCGCGATCTTGATATTGCGGATGCCGAGCTCGACATTGCCGTCGAGATCCTTGAACTCGCGCTTGTCCCAGACCTTCACCGCGCGGTTGTTGCGGTTCTTCTCCTGCCCGATGCGGACGCCTTCGGGATTGTAGCCATACGCCCCGAACGGCGAGGTACCCGCCGTGCCGATCCATTTATTGCCGCCCTGGTGACGGCCCTGCTGTTCCTTCAAGCGCTGGCGAAGCGTCTCCATGAGCTTGTCCCAGCCCATCGCCTCGATCTGCTTCTTCTCTTCCTCGGTGAGATATTTTTCGGCGAGCTTCTTCAGCCATTCGGCCGGAATGTCCGCCTTTTCCATCGCATCGAGCAGGCTCTCGAGCCCCTTGAACACGGTGCCGAAGACGCGGTCGAACTTGTCGAGATTGCGCTCGTCCTTCACCAATGCGGCGCGCGACAGGTAATAGAAATTCTCCACCGTCTGCTCAGCGAGATCGGCGTCGAGCGCCTCCATCAGCGTCAAATATTCGCGCAGGGTCACGGGGACCTGCGCGTCGCGCAACGATGTGAAGAATTGCAGGAACATGGCATACAGATTGCCCGCCTGCCTGCTGACGTCAAGGGCCAGCGCATACCAGACAGGCCTAGACCGGGAGGCTTTTTCATCTAGAATTGAGCTAACAGAGCGTTTCACCAGGGGCGGATCACGCCCGCCGGACGGAATATTCCAGGGGATCATTGCGACCGCCGGTTCGGCGGTCGTTTACTGTTCAAGCCACAACGGCTGAAGAACGAACGACAGGGCAAAGAATAGAATGAAGTTTACCGGTACCAAGGATTATGTCGCCACCGATGACCTGAAGGTCGCCGTCAACGCTTCGATCGTGCTGGAGCGGCCGCTACTGATCAAGGGCGAGCCGGGGACCGGCAAGACCGTGCTGGCCGAGGAAGTGGCGAAAGCGATCGGCGCGCCGCTTTTGACCTGGCACATCAAGTCCACCACCAAGGCACAGCAAGGCCTCTACGAGTACGATGCGGTGTCACGGTTGCGCGACAGCCAGCTCGGCGATTCCCGCGTCTCCGATATCAAGAATTACATCAAGCGCGGCAAATTGTGGGAGGCCTTCACCAACGGGAAGCGTCCCGTGCTGTTGATCGACGAAATCGACAAGGCCGATATCGAATTCCCAAACGATCTCCTGCTCGAGCTCGATCGCATGGAGTTCTTCGTCTACGAGACCGGGGAGAACATCAAGGCGAAGCTGCGCCCGATCGTGATGATCACCTCGAACAACGAGAAGGAATTGCCCGACGCCTTCCTGCGCCGCTGCTTCTTCCACTACATCAAGTTCCCCGACGCCGACACCATGGCCAGGATCGTCGACGTGCATTTCCCCGGTATCAAGAAGAAGTTGGTGGAAGAAGCGCTGCGGATCTTTTTCGAGGTTCGCGAAGTCCCGGGTCTGAAGAAGAAGCCCTCGACGTCGGAGCTGCTCGACTGGCTGAAACTCCTGCTGAACGAGGACATCACGCCGGAGATGCTGCGGGAGCGCGATCCGCGCAAGCTGATCCCGCCGCTGCACGGCGCGCTGCTTAAGAACGAGCAGGATGTGCATTTGTTCGAGCGGCTGGCGTTTCTCAGCCGCCGCGAAGTCTAATTTGCCGAGCGAGGCGCCAAGTGGCCGCGGCACCTCGGTCGAGATGGCGCCAACAACGACAAAACAAAAAGATCAGGGAAGATGAACGTTCAAAGCCAAATTCGCGCGGCTGAACCGGTCACGACAGAACATTTCGACGTCGTGATCGCAGGCGCCGGCATTTCCGGCATCGGCGCCGCCTATCACCTTACCACGCAACGTCCGGGGACGAGTTTTGTCGCCCTCGAAACCCAGAAGACCTTTGGCGGCACGTGGACGACACACCGCTATCCGGGCATCCGCTCGGACAGCGACCTTCACACTTTCGGCTATCGCTTCAAACCGTGGACGAGCGCGCCGATCGCGACCGCCGCCGAGATCCTCAAATATCTCGGCGAGGTGATCGAGGAGAACGATCTTTCTCGCCATATCCGCTATCGGCACACCATCACCTCGGCGAAGTGGTCGAGTGAGCAAAATCTCTGGACCATCGACGCCATCAGAACCGACACCGGCGAGGCGCTGCGCTTCACCACAAATTTCTTCTGGATGTGCCAGGGCTATTACCGCCATGCCGAGGGCTATACGCCGGAATGGAAGGACATGGCCAAATTCAAAGGCCCGATCGTGCATCCGCAGAAATGGCCTGAGGATCTCGACTACCAGAACAAGCGGGTGATCGTGATCGGCTCGGGCGCGACCGCGGCGACGCTGATCCCGGCGATGGCGAAGGATTGCGCGCACGTGACGATGCTGCAGCGCTCGCCGACCTATTTCCGGACCGGCCGCAACGCGATCGAGATCGCCGAGACGCTGCGCCAGCTTCAGGTCGACGAGAAATGGATCCACGAGATCACGCGGCGAAAAATCCTGTTCGATCAGGACGCCTTCACCCGCAAGACATTTGAGGAGCCCGAGGGAGCCAAGAAGGATTTGCTGTCCGCCGTCGAGGCCTACCTTGGCTCCGACTACGACATCGCCACCCACTTCACGCCCACATACCGGCCGTGGCGGCAGCGTATCGCCTTCATTCCCGATGGCGATCTGTTCCAGGGCATCAAGTCCGGCAAGGCTTCCGTCGTAACCGACGAGATCGACCGCTTCACCGAGAAAGGGATTCTGCTGAAGTCCGGCAGGACGCTCGAAGCGGATATCATCATCACCGCGACCGGCTTCAACCTTTCAGCCAATGGCGACATCGAGTTCGAGGTCGACGGCAAGCCGCTCGACTTTGCCGATACCGTGACCTATCGCGGCATGATGTTCACGGGTGTGCCCAACCTGGTCTGGGTATTCGGCTATTTCCGTGCCAGCTGGACCCTGCGGGTCGATCTGGTCGCCGATTTCGTCTGCCGGCTGCTCAACCACATGAAGGGCATCGGCGCCAGCAAAGTCACGCCGGCGCTGCGGCCGGAAGACCATAACATGCCGCTCTTGCCATGGATCGATCCCGAAAACTTCAACCCCGGCTACATGATGCGCGGCATGCATTTGTTGCCCAAGCGCGGCAACAAGCCGGAATGGCAGCACAACCAGGATTACTGGGCCGAGAAAGACGAATTCCCGGCGATCGATTTGAGCGATCGCGCGTTCGTCTACGAATAGGTGCGATCCGTCGTCCCTTTTCTCCTTGCGTCCGCAGCGCCGGCATTTCCCAGCGGAACTGAGGTGCGCGTTTTCTTCGCAGATCGCACTTCCGGCCCCGCGGCATGAGTCGCGATACCGGAGGTCGAGTTCCTACTCTCGTCACGCCATCAACTGCAGCTAGCGCCAGAACAACGCGAGCAACAGGATCACCGGGAGGGGAACGCCGAGAAGCCACAGCAGGGCGCCTCTGCCAAACGTCATAGTCAACTCCTCCAATGCTGCTCCCTAAACAAACAAGGGCATCGCAAGTTCCTGGCAAGGAACGGAAGGTTGGACGTCGCGTTGGGAACTATATCCTATCGAACCGGAGGAGTTCATCATGGCGCGCACATTGCCTAATCCCTTTTTCGGCTGGACCTGGTCAGCTGTACTGGCCGGTGTCTTTGCTTCGCTCGTTGTCCAAATCTTGTTGACCATGTTGGGCTTTGGCATCGGCCTGCTCGCGCTCGACGTGCCGACGGCCTCGTCCGCACCTGCAGGCGCTGGCTGGGCCGCTTTCGTGTGGTGGGCGGTGTCAGGCATCATTGCTGCGTTTGTCGGTGGCGCCGTCGCGGCGGCCAATTCGCCCGATCAGACGGGTCTCGGCCGTGTCGGACACGCTTTGGCTGCCTGGTCGGTCGCGACGGTCGTCGTGGTGGCTGCATCGGCGATGCTCCCGGCTTCCGCTACCAGCATCGCAAGCAATCTGGTCGGCCCCTCGTACGCAGCCAGCGCACGGATTGCATCTCTGTCAGCCGCCCCAGCGCAGCGCGAAACGGTTGGAGCCACCGTCAGGACACCGACGCAAGCCCAAATCGACGAGGCTCGCAAACATTTCGCCTATGTGATGTTTGCAAGTTTCTGTGCGCTGTTGCTTGGTGCCGGAGCTGCTTATGCAGCCGGAATGGCGACGACCAGCCAGGCCGTCAAGGAAGCGGCGAGACCCGTCACGTGATGTTCGGCAAGATGCCGAGCTAATAGTTGAAGGGTCGGGGGACTGTGTCAGGCGGCCGGATAGATGTTCACCGCCTCGGGCGCTGTGCAGCCACGGATCAGGTCGGAGGCCTTGTCCGCGATCATCAGGGTCGATGCGTTGAGATTGGCGGAAATCATCCGCGGCATGACTGAGGCGTCGACCACGCGCAGGCCCTGCAGCCCATGCACGCGGAGCTGGTCGTCGACTACCGCCCATTTGGCGTCGGCCGGCCCCATCCGGCAGGTGCAGCCGGGATGGAAGGTCGTGGTGCCGCGCTGCGTCGCCGCCGCCAAAAATTCGTCGTCGCTCTGCACATTGGGTCCGGGGAAATCCTCATAGGCATAGTACGGCGCGAGCGGCGCGGACTGCAGCAGACGCCGTGCCAGCTTCATGCCGGCGACGACCACGCGACGGTCGAGCTCCTCGACGAGATAGTTGGTCTGGATGATCGGCGGCGCGAACGGGTCGGCCGAACGAAGGCGGACGTAACCGCGGCTCTCGGGGCGCTGCTGCCAGGACGCGACGGTCATGCCGGGCTCGTCCTCGAGTTGGCCCTGTACGCCTTCCTTGTAACTGGCGGGCGTGAACGTCAGCTGCAGATCGGAGCTTTCGGTCGTTTCGCCGGAGTGCCAGAAACAATAGACCATGGTTGGCGACAGCGAGAGCAGGCCGCGCCTTGTGGTGGCCCATTTCAAAGCCTCGACCCACAGGCTCAGGCCGCGCCGGAGTTCGTTGATGGTCTTGATGTTCTTGACGCGGGCGACGGAACGCGGCGCATAATGGTCCTGCAATCCCTCGCCGACTCCGGGCAATGCGTGACGCACCTCGATGCCGTGCGACTGCAACAGCTCCGGCGATCCGACGCCGGACAATTGCAGGAGCTGCGGCGAGTTGTAAGCGCCACCGGCTAGAATAACCTCCTTGTTGGCGCGCACCTCGACAGGCACACCGCCCTTCCCGCCTCTCATGTAGCGCACGCCGACCGCGCGCTTGCCTTGGAAGATGATGTTGGTGACGTGAGCATGGGTGCGCACGTGGACATTTGGCCGCTTCCGCGCCGGATGCAGGAATGCCTTTGCCGCACTCATGCGCAGCCCGTTTTGGATCGTGCGCTGGGCGTACGACACGCCCTCCTGAATCTTGCCGTTATAGTCGGGATTGCGCGGGATGCCGAGGCTGATCGCCCCTGCCATGAAGGCTTCGCAGAGAGGGTCCTTCCAATCCATGGTGGTGATGGTGAGACTTCCCTCCCGCCCGCGATAGGTCTCATCGCACTCGCCGATGCGCCGCTCCAACCGCTTGAAATAGGGCAGCACGTCCGGATAACCCCAGCCGCGATTGCCGAGCTGCGCCCAGGTATCGAAATCCTGGCGCTGGCCGCGGTTGTAGATGTGGCCGTTGATCGAGGACGAGCCGCCAAGCGTCTTGCCGCGCGGCGCGTAGATGCTGCGGCCGCCGGTCCACGGACCCGGCTCCTGCTGGTAGGCCCAATTGACGCTCTTCATGTGAAACGTCTTGATGAAGCCGGCCGGCAGATGAATGTAAGGGTGCCAGTCCTTGGGACCAGCTTCGAGTACACAGATGCTGGTTCCGGCATCTTCGCTGAGGCGATTGGTGAGCACGCTCCCGGCGGAGCCTGCGCCGATAATCACGTAATCGAACGTTTCCATCTTCACGTTTCTGGCGGCAGCGAGGCTACCGCGGTCTTTCGTTCAGTTGATAGTCGAGATGCGCCTTCACTGTCGGCCACTCGCTGGCGATAATGCTGTAGACCACGGTGTCGCGCAACGTGCCGTTCGGCGCAATCTGGTGGTTGCGCAGAATGCCATCTTGCTTTGCACCCAAACGCTCGATGCCGCGGCGGCTCTGGTGGTTGAAGAAATGCGTGCGGAACTCTACCGCGATGCAATCCAGCCTTTCGAAAGCCTGCGTCAGCAGCAGTAATTTGCACTGCGTATTGACTGCGCTGCGCTGCACACGCCTGGCGTACCAGGTCGAGCCGATCTCGACACGGCGGTTCGACGTGTCGACGTTCATATACGTCGTCATACCAGCGATTGCGCCCTGGGCGTCGAATACCGTGAACGGCAGCATCGATCCGGCCACTTGCAAGCCAAGGCGGCGGTCGATCTCCTTGCGCATATCCTCAGGCTTCGGAATGAAGGTGTACCAGAGCTTCCAGAGCTCGCCATCCTTCACGGCTTCGGTCAGTCCGTCGCAATGGTCGTGCGACAGCGGCTCGAGCCGCGCGTGCGCACCACCAAGGGTGACAGGTTCAAGCCAGGGCATCGTTATCCTCTTCCCTCATCCCGGAGGCCGCGCAGCGGCCGTCTCGAAGGATGGCCACGGGCGGCGGTTTGGGCCGCATGGTTCGAGACGGCGCTTCGCGCCTCCTCACCATGAGGGTCTATCATCTCGCCAGCCATCACTTGTTCAAAAAATTCAGCGGCAGGCCGGGGCGCGCCCAGTCCATCGCAATCAGCTCACCCCTGCCTGACAGCGTGATGTAGGCGGTCCTCAGCTCGGGCCCGCCAAACGCGATGTTGGTGGTGACGCGGTCGCCGGTCGGCACCTGCTCGACGAGCGTACCATCGGGCGCAATCACGGAGATGCAGCCCGAGACCAGCGTCGCCACACAGACATTGCCTGACGCTTCGACCGCCAGCGAGTCAAACATCTGATAGCCACCGAGTCCCGCGATCGGCTTGCCGCGTTCGCCGCGATAGATCACGTCGCGCGGCTTTACGGTGCCGGGCGACGAGAGGTCGAACGCCCACAGCCGCGCCGTCGGCGTCTCCGCGATGTAGACGGTGTTTTCATCCGGCGACAGGCCGATGCCGTTGGCCGGCAGCATGCCGAACACGCCTTCGACGATCTCCTTCATGCCGGGCTTGATGTAATAGAAGGCGCCGACATCCATGTCGCGCGCGCGGCGCTTGCCGAGATCGGAGAACCAGAGGCCGCCGTGCCTGTCGAACACCAGGTCGTTCGGTCCCCTCAGCGGATGCTCGCCGCATTTGTCCACGACAGTTTCGATCTTGCCGCTCTGCAGATCCACCCGCTGGATCGAGCCGCCGATATAGTCATCGGGCTGCGGCCCAGGCATGATGGTGTTGCGCGTGGGAACCCAGCTGAACCCGCCATTGTTGCAGACATACATTTTTCCGTCAGGGCCGAGCGCCGCACCATTGGGGCCACCGGGGATTTGCGCGACCACCTCCTTGCGGCCGTCGGGATAAATCCGGGTCAGTCGCTTACCCCGGATTTCGACCAGCACGACCGAGCCGTCAGGCATCACCACCGGCCCTTCCGGAAACTCCAGATCGGTGGCAAGGACGCGAACATTTTCCATGAAATCCTCCCCGCTTCGTGGCTGCAGGCGGATTTCCATCATCGACCCCGCACGCGCAACACTCGTTGCGCAATGTTATGGCAAAGTCGCTATCGCTTGCCAAGCAATCGCACGCCGCAGGACCGCGCAGGGCAGCCCTGCAGCGACGAGGGTTAGAGCGCAGGATAACTGGAGCGAAAGCGATACCCATCAGTTGCCGTTCATCGAGGTGATGGGTTTCGCAGGGGCTCAACCCATCCTAGTCTTTGACCGGCACCCAGATCTCCAACCCGCCATTGCCGGTGACCGGATCGAACTTTTCATCATAGCGCTCGAAGCTCGGCGCATCGGCGGCTTTCATCCCCGACGCCGGCAGCCAGTGATTCCAGATCGTATTGACGGTGCGGCGTATGGTCGAGATGTGCTCGATGTGGGTGAACACCGCGTATTTCTGCGCAGGGATCCGCACGCGGCTGAATTCGCGCGGCAGGTCGGAGAAATCGGAGACTTCGACGCCGGCGATGTAATCGAAATTGCCGGAATCGTCGCCGTTGCAGCAGACGCCGTAGGCCACCTTGCCAACCCGGTCGGGAATATTGTCGACGCACTGGTGAAAACGCTGCCACTGATTGGGAATGGCGGCACTTCCATCGCAATTGTAACGTTCGCCGATGCCGGCGACGAGCAACGGTTTGCCGGTTTCAAAACGCGGCGGCTTGAGATGATCAAGTAACGTCGAGTCCATGATGATCGGCTCCTGTAGCCTGAGTTTGTCCAGGCACGTTGTGGCGCGGACCATTTCGGGGGTGACTCCAAAATGGTCGCGGAACGCGCGGGTGAATGCTTCGTGAGAGCCATAGTCCGCATCCAACGCGAGGCCTAGGATATCGGGTGCACCGTTCGCAAGTGCCCGCGCGGCCTCACTGAGGCGCCGGGCGCGCGCATAGCGCATGACCGAAAATCCCGTCGCCGCGCCGAACGCCCGCACCATATGAAAGCGGGAGATGCCGGCAACGCCCGCGATTTCGTCGAGCGTCAGCGGCTGAGCCAGATGGCTTTCGATGTACCAGAGCGCTTTCTGGACCGGGTTCATGGAATTGGACCTCCAAGATCTTGGCCTGCATTCGAAGCGCATCCATGATGTGCCTCTGCGGCGCGCTCCGTTTGACAATCCTTGCTCTTTCGCGCCGGAACCCACAATTTGTTCCGTACCGCGGAAATTAGCGCCAAAGGCTTGGCTGGCAACGTGATGCCAATCGTGCATACTGTTTTTCTGCATTGATCCGACGGCTCACCCAAGCTGCCCCAAAAATTAAGACTGCATGAGCCATCGGCCAGCACGTCAGGGAGGACGATGATGCACCAACGTGTCTTGAGCCATGCCACATACCTGGCATTAGCGGGATTCTTGGCAGTCGCGGTCGCAAGCGCGGCCAACGCACAGAAGAAGTACGATCCAGGCGCGACCGACACCGAGATCAAGATCGGCAACATCATGCCTTATTCGGGCCCTGCCTCCGCCTACGCGACGATTGGAAAGACCGAAGCGGCGTATTTCAACAAGCTCAATTCCGAAGGCGGCATCAATGGCCGCAAGATCAACTTCATCTCCTATGACGATGGCTATAGTCCGCCGAAAACGGTTGAGCAGGCACGCAAGCTCGTTGAATCCGATGAGGTGCTGCTGATCTTCAATTCGCTGGGCACGCCGGGCAACACCGCCATCCAGAAATACATGAACTCCAAGAAAGTACCGCAGCTGTTCGTCTCGACCGGCGCCGCCAAGTGGAATGATCCGAAGAATTCTCCCTGGACCATGGGCTGGCAGCCGAATTACCAGACCGAGGCGCGCATCTACGCCGCCTACATCCTGAAGAACCATCCCGGCAAGACCATCGGCGTGCTCTATCAGAATGACGATTTCGGCAAGGATTATATCATCGGACTGCGCGAGGGCCTCGGCGATCAGGCCAACAAGCTCATCGTCATCGAGTCGTCGTACGAGACCGCGTCGCCGACCGTGGATTCGCAGGTGGTGCAGATCAAGGGGGCCAATCCCGACATCTTCGTCAATATCTCGACGCCGAAGTTTGCCGCCCAGGCGATCAAGAAGATCGCCGAACTGAACTGGCATCCGATCCATTTCCTGACCAACGTCTCAGGCTCGATCGGTGGCGTGATGAAGCCAGCCGGCTTTGAGAACGATCAAGGCATTCTCTCGACCTCCTATCTGAAGGATCCCAAGGATCCGGAGTGGAAGAACGATCCCGCGATGAATGAGTGGCGTGCGTTTATGACCAAATGGTACCCCGAAGGCGATCAGGACGACGCGGCCACGGTGTTCGCGTACGGAGTTGCAAAAGGGCTCGAACAGGTACTGCGGCAGTGCGGCGACAATCTCACGCGCGAGAACGTCATGAAGCAGGCAGCCACCCTCAACTTCGAGATCGGCATCTATTTGCCGGGCACGAAGATCAAGACCAGCCCGACCGATTTCGCGCCGCTAGAGCAGCTTCAGATGATGCGCTTCAAGGGCGAGAGCTGGGAACGGTTCGGTCCGGTGATGTC
>JBJMTR010000352.1:0-3756 GCA_045811565.1 Bradyrhizobium sp. | reverse complement strand
GGTGCTGAAGGCCGGCTCCATCTCGACGCTCGATATCATTGCCGGAATCAAGCAGAAGGTGATCGACGTCAAGGACGCGCTGCCGGACGCGCTCAAGATCGGCTTCATCGCCGACCAGTCGCTGTTCGTGCGTGGCGCGATCACCGGCGTCGCCAATGAAGGCGTCATCGCCGCGCTCCTGACCAGCGTAATGATCCTGCTGTTCCTCGGCAGCTGGCGTTCGACAATCATCATTGCCGTCTCGATTCCACTCTCGGTCCTGGGCGCGATTGTCATGCTGTCGGCGATCGGCGAGACGCTCAACATCATGACGCTCGGCGGTCTCGCGCTCGCGGTCGGCATTCTCGTCGACGACGCCACGGTGACGATCGAGAATATCAATTACCATCTGGAGCAGGGCAAGCCGGTCGAGCAATCGATCCTTGACGGCGCCAATCAGATCGTAACGCCGGCTTTCGTGTCGCTGCTCTGCATCTGCATCGTGTTCGTACCCATGTTCTTCCTCACCGGCGTTGCGCGCTTCTTGTTTGTGCCGATGGCCGAAGCGGTGATGTTCGCGATGATGTGGTCATTCATCCTGTCGCGCACGCTGGTGCCGACGATGGCGAACTACCTGCTGCACGCGCATGTCCATCACGAAGGCGAGCCGCCGCCGTCGCGCAATCCGGTTGTGCGGTTTCAGCGTGGGTTCGAGGCAAGTTTCGAGCGGATCCGAAGCTTCTATCGCGACATCCTGACGATGGCGCTCGGACGGCGAGCAGTGTTTGTGACCGGCTTCCTTGGCTTTGTCGCGGTGTCGTTCCTGCTGGTGCCGTACCTCGGGCGCAACTTCTTTCCCTCTGTGGATGCCGGCAACATCCTGATGCATGTCCGTACCCAGGTCGGCACACGCGTCGAGGAAACCGCCAATCAGCTGGCCGATGTGCAGAAGGCAATCCGCAAGGTCATTCCGCCCGATCAGATCGACACGCTGGCCGATAACATCGGCATGCCCATCTCCGGCATCAACATGACCTACAACAACACCGGCGTGATCGGCCCGCAGGATGGCGACATCCAGATCAAGCTCAAGGAGGGACACCGTCCGACCGCCGAATATGTCCAGGCGTTGCGCGAGCAATTGCCGCGGCTGTTTCCCGGCATGAGCTTTGCGTTCCTTCCGGCCGATATCGTCAGTCAAATCTTGAATTTCGGCGCGCCGGCGCCAATCGACCTGCAGATCCGCGGCGCCAACCTGGAAGCCAATTTCGCCCACGCCAATAAACTACTGAGCCGGATCCGCCGGATCCCCGGCATAGCGGACGCGCGCATCCAGCAATCGCCGAACAATCCGACATTCAACATCGATGTCGACCGCACCCGCGCGCAATATGTCGGGTTGACCGAGCGCGACGTCACCAACAGCCTGGTCGTCAATCTGGCAGGCAGCTCGCAGGTCGCGCCGACCTATTATCTCAATCCGGATAACGGCGTGTCCTACTCGATCGTGATGCAGACGCCGCAATACCAGATCGACTCGCTCAGTGCGTTACAGACGTTGCCGATCACGGCGGCCGGCAACCCGCAGTCGCCGATCTTGGGGGGTATCGCCGATGTCAAGCGCTCAACGTCGAGTGCGGTCGTCTCCCAATACGACATCCAGCCCATGGTACAGATCTTCGCAACGCCTGAGGGGCGCGACCTCGGCGCGGTTGCCGCCGATGTCAGGACGGTGATCGAGGATACCGCGAAGGAGGTGCCGAAGGGCTCATCTGTGGTTCTGCTCGGCCAGGTGCAGACCATGAACAGCGCGTTCTCCGGTCTCCTGTTCGGATTGCTCGCCGCGGTCGTGCTGATCTATTTCCTGATCGTGGTGAATTTCCAGTCCTGGTCCGATCCGTTCGTGATCATCACCGCGCTGCCGGCGGCCCTTGCCGGCATCGTCTGGATGCTGTTCACGACCCAGACGACGCTGTCGGTTCCGGCGCTGACCGGCGCCATCATGTGCATGGGCGTTGCCACTGCCAATAGTGTGCTCGTGATCAGCTTTGCCCGCGAGCGATACGAACAGTTGGGCGACCCCGTCGCGGCGGCACTGGACGCCGGTTTCGTCCGGTTTCGCCCAGTGCTGATGACGGCGCTTGCGATGATCATCGGCATGGCGCCGATGGCGCTGGGCCTGGGCGAGGGCGGCGAGCAGAACGCCCCGCTCGGGCGTGCCGTGATCGGCGGCCTGATCTTTGCAACGATCGCCACGCTGATGTTTGTTCCCGTGGTGTTTAGCATGGTACACAAGAAACTGGGCGCCAAAGCCGCCTCATCGGAGATGCCGCATGCCCCCTGAACAACGCTCGCCGGTGTCGCGCCGGAGGCTGGGCAGTATTGGCATCGTGGCGCTGATCGGGGCTGGCTTTATCGTCGCAACCGGCATCCGCGCCCGCGAGGAATCCAGCTCAAAGCTCAAGGAATGGACCGACAATCAGGCCATTCCGTCAGTCGCCGTCGCGCTACCCAATGCCAAGGCACTCAATCCCACCATCGATCTGCCGGGCCGGCTGGAGGCCTACTACCGCGCGCCGATCTTCGCGCGCGTCAGCGGCTACTTGAAGGGCTGGAGCGCGGATATCGGCGCTAAGGTCAAGGCCGGGCAGGTGATCGCCGAGATCGAGGCGCCGGATCTCGACCAGCAATTGCTGCAGGCTAGAGCCGATCTCGCCAGCCAGCAGGCCAGCGCGAAATTGTCGGAGGCGACGCTGACGCGGCGCAAGTCGCTGCTCGCCTCGAACTTCGTCTCGATGCAGGAAATCGACGAACGCACCGCCGACCTCTCCAACAAGAGGGCCGCGGTCAATTCCGGCCAGGCCAATGTCGAGCGGCTGGAAGCGCTGGCCGGTTACAAGAAGATCACCGTGCCGTTCGATGGCGTCGTCACCGCGCGCGATACCGATGTCGGCGCGCTGATCAATGCCGGCGGCGGAAGCGGCCCCGCGATGTTCGTGGTTTCCGACATCACCAAGCTGCGCGTCTACGTCAACGTGCCGCAGAATTTCGTGCCGTCGATCAAGATCGGCGCCAAGGCCATGATTACGATGCCGGAATATCCGAACCGCACCTTCCCGGCGACGGTCGAGGCCTCCTCGCAGGCGGTCGACGTCTCCTCGGGCACGACGCGGATGCAGTTGGCGCTCGATAATTCCTCTGGCGAACTGATGCCAGGCGGCTATGCCAATGTGCGGCTGAGCCTCCAGCGTGACAGTGTACCCCTCCACATCCCCGCCAGCGCGCTGATCTTCAACCAGAATGGTCTGCGGGTCGCGACCGTCGGCGCCGACGACAAAGTGCTGTTCAAGGCAGTGACGATCGCCCGCGACCTCGGCCGCGAAATCGAGATTGCCTCGGGCCTTGCTTCCGACGACCGCATCATCATCGCGCCGCCCGATGGCATCGCCGACGGCGATCAGGTCCGCGTGGTCGGTGCGAAGGGCGCGAAGCCTGCGACGGCTTCCGAAAAGCAGGAAGTGAAGGGGTAAGGGCTCGGGCCGCCTTCTGCGGCAGGGACGTAGGGTCGGGCAAAGGCGCTGTTCGCGCGCGCCCAACCATCTATCCGAGATCGCCATCTTGATCGGTGGGCACGGTTCGCTTTGCCCACCGATCGACAGCTAAGCAATCCGCCACTCCAGCATGCCGTCTTCCGCCGTGACGATCCCGCCGAGCGTGCCCACCGGCGTGCGGTCCATGTTCTGAAGATGCGTCAGCGTATTGGCGTCGCTCGCCGGC
>JBJMTR010000351.1:0-4855 GCA_045811565.1 Bradyrhizobium sp. | reverse complement strand
GTTCGCCTCCGCGCCGCATTGGAGAACCTGATCGACAATGCGGTCAAATTCACCGAGCAGGGTGGGGTCGCGCTGCAGGTCGCGCCGGCGCGCGCGGCGAAGGGCAAGATCGCCATTGCCTTCGCGATCTCCGACAGCGGCATCGGCCTGACGCTCGCCGAGGTGAGGCGCCTGTTCCGCCCGTTCTCGCAGGCCAATGTCTCGATCGCCTCGCGCTTCGGCGGCGCCGGGCTCGGGCTGGCCTCCGTCAAGCAACTCGCGCGCGCTATGGGAGGCGACATTGTCGTTACGCAACGCCGCGGCGGCGGAACGACTTTCACCCTTAAAGCCGTGATGGCGGCGGCAAAGGGCCCGGTGACGATTACAAGCGACGATGGCGTTGTGTCGGTAGTTTCGCCGCAGCCGCTGCGGCTGCTCAGCGTCGAAGACAATCCGTTCGGCCGCGTCGTGCTCAACGCCATCCTCACCGAGCTCGGTCACCAGGCGGAATTCATCGGCCAGGGCGAGGCAGCGCCGGAGCGGATTATCCAAGGCGCGTTCGACGCGGTGCTGATGGATATGGTGCTGCCCGGCATCAATGGCGTCGAAGCCATCAGGCGAATTCGTGCGCTGGAGGCGCCGCTCGGGCGCATTCCGATCATCGGCGTGTCGGGCCGCAGCGAGGACGAGGCGGCATCGCGTGCCGCCGGCGCCGACGCTTTCCTGGTCAAGCCTGTGAGTCCGCGCGCCTTGGCGACTGCGCTGCATGAAGCGACACGCCGTGCGGCAGCTGCGACTTCATGATCGCGGCATTCAGCTCGCCGCCATAGACGAAGATCGCGGCGATGAAATACAGGAACACCAGCGCGATGACGACGGAGGCAAGCCCCGCATACATCGTGACGTAGTTGTTGGCGAAGCGGGCCAGATACTGGCCGAACACGATGCCGGATAGCAGCGACGCCACCATCGTGAAGATGATGCCCGGAAGAATCTGCAGAAAGCTCCGGCGGCCGGCCGGTAGCCACGCGTGCAGGACGAACAGCGCGACGGTCAGCGCCGTGATCGTGATGCCGTAGCGAGCGATATTGAGAAGGCTTTCGTTCGACTCGACGAAAAAGGGGATGTGGCGCCGCGCCGCTTCCAATATCAGGGGGCCGAGCACGATCAGAAATGCCATTGCGAGCGATGTGAAGGCGGCGAGCAGGGTATAGCCGATCGATTCCATCCGTAGCCAGTACCAGCTGCGCGGCTCGATCACCGCGTAGGCGCGGTTCAGGGCAACGCGCAACGCTTCGACGCCGTTGGAGGCAAAATACACCGCAAGTACCGCGCCGATGGTCAGGATGTCGCCGCGCGTCGTGGTTAGCACGTCGTGGATTTCCTCCGAGAGCGCGTCGGAAACCTGTTGGGGCCATACCTGCATTAACAGTCCAGCGGCCTGGTCGGCCAAGTCCTTGGAGCCGAAAAAGCCGGCCAGTGAAGTCAGTACGATCAAAAATGGAAACAGCGCCATCAGGGTCGACAGCGCGATATGGCTCGCGATCGCCCAGCCGTCGTCGGCCAGGAACGTGTAGAACGCATTCATCACGACGTGATAGACGTAGCGAAGCTGCCTCACATGTTAACCTTGAGCTGGCGAAAGACCGTTCGATCCAACGATTGGCCCAGCTTCTGATATTATTGAGCTAAAAGCCAGATCGTTGCACACACGATGGGTGTGTAGAACTCCTCGCGGCGCGGTGTTATGTAGCAGCGATGGCATCCTTTCTGGGTTCGATTATCCTCCCGATCGCGGTCGGCGCCGTTGCGCTGGTGTTGGTCTTGGGTCTGATCAACATGATGCGGGGCGGCTCGCCGAACCGCTCGCAGAAGCTGATGCGGCTGCGGGTGCTGCTGCAATTCGTCGCCATCGTCATCGCCATGGCCGCGGTCTGGGCGATGGGCCGTTAGGTGAACGTGGTTTATCGGCGTAGTCTTTACCTCTCCGATCGGGAGGTCGGATCGCTCAGCGATCCCGGTGAGGAGTTGACGTCTATCGTCAGGCT
This sequence comes from Bradyrhizobium sp., assembly GCA_045811565.1. GTDB lineage: Bacteria > Pseudomonadota > Alphaproteobacteria > Rhizobiales > Xanthobacteraceae > Bradyrhizobium. Next base: position 2,828 of record JBJMTR010000351.1, on the reverse strand, counting down.
GTAACCCCTCACCCGCTCGCAAGATGCTCGCGACCTCTCCGATCGGGAGAGGTGGTCACGAACAGCGGAGCTAAATATGGTCGTGCTCAATCGGATCTACACACGAACCGGCGATGACGGCACCACCGCGCTTGGCAGCGGCGAGCGCCGTCCGAAATATGACCTGCGCGTCAGCGCCTATGGCATCGTTGATGAGACCAATGCCGCGATCGGCGTCGTGCGGCTGCATCTTGCCGATGCGCCTGACCTCGATGCGATGCTGGGGCTGATCCAGAACGATTTGTTCGATCTCGGCGCCGATCTCGCGGTGCCGCAGCGCGATGGCAAGGCCGAGCGCTTGCGGATGCTGTCGAGCCAGGTGGAACGGCTCGAACGCGACATCGATAACCTGAATGCGCAACTTTCGCCGTTGACCTCCTTTGTGCTCCCGGGCGGCACGCCGGCGGCCGCCTACCTGCATCTCGCCCGCACGATATGCCGTAGGGCGGAACGGATGATGGTGGAACTCGCCGCGAAGCCCGACGAGCCGGTCAGCGAGGCGGCCATCCAGTATATGAACCGCCTGTCGGATTTTCTGTTCGTCGCCAGCCGCTTCCAGAACGATAGGGGGGCTCGGGACGTATTGTGGGTGCCCGGCCAGAACCGGTAAGGGTGCCCGCAACTCCAGCAGCCGATTTTTGGCTTTCGCGTTGACCGCCGATAGCGGGACCTTTAGGTTCCGCGCCAGCATTCAAACCCAAAATTCAAGCGAAAGAGCATCGATGAAGGTTCTTGTGCCGGTAAAGCGGGTCGTCGACTTTAACGTCAAGGTCCGCGTCAAGAGCGACGGATCGGGCGTGGAACTCGCCAATGTCAAGATGTCGATGAATCCGTTCGACGAAATCGCCGTCGAGGAAGCGCTGCGGCTGAAAGAGGCCGGCAAGGCGACCGAGGTGGTGGTGGTGTCGATCGGCCCGGCGCAGGCCTCCGAAACCATCCGCACCGGGCTGGCGATGGGCGCCGATCGCGGCATCCTCGTCAAGGCCGAAGGCAATATCGAACCGCTGGCGGTTGCCAAGATCCTCAAGTCCATCGTCGATGCGGAGAATCCCGGTCTCGTCATTTTGGGCAAGCAGGCGATCGACGACGACTCGAACCAGACCGGCCAGATGCTGGCGGCGTTGCTCGGATGGTCGCAGGCGACCTTTGCCTCCAAGCTCGAGGTCGAAGGTTCTGATTTCAAGGTAACGCGCGAGGTCGATGGCGGGCTTCAGACTGTCAGGTTGAAGGGACCGGCGATCGTCACCACCGACCTGCGGCTGAACGAGCCGCGTTATGCCTCGCTGCCCAACATCATGAAGGCCAAGAAGAAGCCGATCGATGACAAGAGCGCGTCCGATTACGGCGTCGATCTCGCGCCGCATCTCGAAATTCTCAAGACGTCGGAGCCGCCGGGCCGCAAGGGCGGCGTCAAGGTAAAGGACGTCGCCGAACTGGTATCCAAGCTCAAGACCGAAGCCGGGGTTCTCTGATGACGACGTTGCTGATTGCCGAACACGAACACGAGCACCTCAAGGATTCCACCAACAAGGCGCTGACGGCGGCGAGCCAGCTCGGTGGCGACGTCCATGTGCTCATCGCCGGCGGCAGCCAAGGCACCAAGGCTGCGGCCGAAGCGGCTTCGAAGCTTGCCGGCGTCAAGAAGGTGCTGGTTGCGGAGGCCGACGCCTATGCCCATGACCTCGCCGAGCCGCTGGCCGCGCTGATCGTCGCACTGGCTCCTGGGTATGACGCCTTCGTTGCGCCCGCGACCTCGCGCTTCAAGAACGTGATGCCGCGCGTCGCAGCACTGCTCGATGTCATGCAGGTCTCCGAGATCATCAAGGTCGTGTCGCCCGACACCTTTGAGCGGCCGATCTATGCCGGCAACGCGATCCAGACCGTGAAGTCAAAGGACGCCAAGAAGGTAATCACAGTGCGGACCTCGACCTTTGCCGCGACCGGCGACGGCGGCAGCGCGCCGCTGGAAAACGCCGTGACCGCGGCCGACCCCGGCCTCTCCAGCTTCATCGGCGAGGAAGTCGCGAAAAGCGACCGTCCGGAGCTGACCTCGGCCAAGATCATCGTGTCCGGCGGCCGCGCCATGCAGAGCCGGGAGAATTTTGCCAAATATATCGAGCCGCTCGCGGACAAGCTCGGCGCCGGCGTCGGCGCCTCGCGCGCCGCGGTCGATGCCGGCTACGCGCCGAACGACTGGCAGGTCGGTCAGACCGGCAAGGTGGTCGCCCCGGAACTTTATGTCGCGGTCGGCATCTCCGGCGCCATCCAGCATCTCGCCGGCATGAAGGATTCCAAGGTGATCGTCGCGATCAACAAGGATGAGGACGCGCCGATCTTCCAGGTCGCCGACTACGGGCTGGTCGCGGACCTCTATCAGGCAGTTCCCGAACTGACCGAGGCGCTGGGCAAGCTGGGAAAATAAGAGATAGGGTACGCCGGCCGGATGGATACAATTCGGCCGGTGTTATTTAGATAGCGTTTTCAAGCGAAGTGGATACCGGTTCGCGTGAAGAAAGCGCGTCAGATATAAGTGGGACAGGTTGGGCAGGCGCGATATGCGCGCCGTTCCAGTGGATGACAAGATGACGGTGGCAATCAATAAAGTCGGCGTGATCGGCTCGGGCCAGATGGGCAACGGCATTGCGCATGTGGCCGCTCTCGCCGGCTTCGAAGTGGTGCTCAACGACGTATCCGCCGACCGGCTGAAGTCGGCGATGGCAACCATCAACGGCAATCTCTCGCGCCAGGTCGCGAAGAACATCATAACCGATGACGCGCGCAAGCAGGCC
>JBJMTR010000350.1:0-18735 GCA_045811565.1 Bradyrhizobium sp. | reverse complement strand
GTCCATCACCGCCCAATAGACCGAGAAGCCGCCGGGCTTTTCGAACACGTGCTGCGCCACGATGTAGGCCTTCAGGTTTCCACCGACCACGCCGTTCGAGAGCGACAGCGGCGCCTGCGTCGCGCAATCGAGTGCGCCGGCCGCGAGCGCCTGCGTCATCGGCGCGGTGCCCTGGAACTGGGTCCATTCGATTTTGTAGGTCTTGCCGAGATCAGGAAATTCCGAGGGCCTCCGCATGATCCAGTATTTCGATTCCTCAGCCGGAATGGTCCAGCCGACGCGGATCGTCTGTTGTGCGCGTGACGTGTTCGCGCTCACAAGAACAGCCGCAACGGCGGCCAGCATCCAAAATATCCGCATCAGGCCCTCCACTTCTCGACACCAAGCCGTCGTAATCTTTCATGGTTCAAATATTCGGACAAGCCGGTTCGATGGCGAATGGCTGCCCTCATCACCGCCTGCGACGCGAATTCCTGCTGCAACGCTTGCTGATCACCGGGACCGGCATGCATTGTTTTGTAGGGCTCCGTAAAAACCCGGTTCATGAACCACTTAGAATAGATGTCTGAGACATCAGTTATTGACAAATTAACATCATTAATTATCATGGAAAGCTAAGCTTTGATGCTGGCTCGGGCTCCGGGGGCAAAAACGATGATTACAGCGGCTCAATTGCGGGCTGCCAGGGTGCTGCTCGGCATGGATCAGCGCCGGCTCGCAGAGCTGTCCGGGCTTTCAGTGCCGACTATTCAGCGCATGGAGGCCAGCGAAACGATGGTGCGGGGCAACGTCGATTCGCTGGTCAAGCTGATCGCGGCATTCGACGCCGCCGGGATCGCGATGATCGACGAAGGCACGATCAGCCATTCGGGGGGACGCGGCGTGCGCCTGAAGATCAACTCAAGTCCGACCAAAACCGTTTCGAACGCTCGATCGGAAAAGAAACCATCCGGCGGGACCAGGACGCGCTCATGATTTCTGCCGTCACGACCTCCGCTGTCGTCCTGCAAATGTCGTGTGTCGCCGCATTGCTGGCGGTCGCTGTGCTTGCTATCGCGCTGAGCCGCTCAAGGAGCGCCACAGGAATGGTCTACGGCGCCACTTCAGCGATTTGCGTGGTTGCGCTGTTTGGTTCCATTCGCTGGCTCCTCACAGGTCAGGCGACCGAGGCCTCCGCCCTGACGCTACCGATCGGATTGCCGTGGGTTGGCGCGCATTTCCGCCTCGATGCGATGGCGTCGTTCTTCCTCGTTGTCGTCAATCTGGGAGGCGCAAGTGCGGGCCTTTATGGTCTCGGCTACGGCCAGCACGAGGAGGCGCCGTACCGCGTGCTTCCCTTCTTCCCCAGCTTTCTGGCCGGCATGAATCTGGTGGTGCTGGCGGACGACGCGTTTTCCTATCTGCTGTGCTGGGAATTCATGTCGCTTGCTTCCTGGGCGCTGGTCATGGCGCACCATCGCGAGCCCGGTAACGCCAGGGCCGGTTACATCTATCTGGTGATGGCAAGCTTCGGCACGCTGGCGTTGCTGCTGGCCTTCGGCCTGTTGGCGGGACCAGCCGGCGACTACGGATTTGGCGCCATTCGCGCCGCGCAACATACTCCCTCAGCGGCGACGGCGGTGTTGATCCTGGTGCTGCTCGGCGCCGGATCGAAAGCCGGACTTGTGCCGTTGCACGTCTGGCTGCCGCTCGCACACCCCGCGGCGCCCAGCCACGTTTCGGCGCTGATGAGCGGCGTCATGACCAAGGTCGCCATCTACGGATTCATTCGCGTCGTCTTCGACCTGTTGGGACCGCCGAGCTGGCCGGCGAGCGCGGTCGTGCTTTTCCTTGGCGGCATTACGGCCGTCATGGGGATCCTGTACGCCATGATGGAAAGGGATCTCAAACGCCTGCTCGCCTACAGCACGATTGAAAATGTCGGCGTCATCTTCGCAAGCCTCGGCCTCGCCCTGGGCTTCCAGGCCAACGGCCTGAGGCTCGCGGCGGCGCTGGCCTTCACGGCGGCGCTGTTCCACGTTCTCAACCACTCGCTCTTCAAGAGCCTGCTGTTCTTCGGCGCCGGCGCGGTCCTGACCTCGACCGGCGAGCGGGATATGGAAAAACTCGGCGGTCTGATTCACCGCATGCCGTTCACGAGCTTCGCCGTTCTGGTCGGCTGCGTGGCAATCTCCGCGCTTCCGCCGTTCAACGGCTTCGTTTCGGAATGGCTGATGTTCCAGGCCGTGCTGCAAAGCCCGGAGCTGCCGCAATGGGCATTGAAGATCATGGTGCCTGCGGTCGGGGCGATGCTGGCGCTCGCTGCTGCGCTGGCGGCGGCATGTTTCGTCAAGACCTATGGCGTGAGCTTTCTCGGGCGGCCCCGCAGCACGGCTGCGGAAACCGCGTCGGAGGTCGACCGCTATTCGCTTGCCGCCATGTTCATCCTCGCCGTGCTTTGCCTGTTCGCCGGAATCCTGCCGGGACTGGTGATCGATGCGCTTTCGCCTGTATCGATCGAGATCCTCGGCGGCCGCATGCCGATCCAGGCTGACGAACCCTGGCTATCGATCGCACCAATTGCGGAGAGTCGCAGTTCATACAACGGACTGCTGGTGATGGTATTCATCACGATATCCGCCTCGCTGGCCGTCTATTTCATTCATCGCTTCGCCTCGCATGCGTTGCGGCGCGGACCAGCGTGGGCTTGCGGCTTTTCCGATTCTGTTCCCGCGGCACAGTATTCCGGTGCAAGTTTTGCCCAGCCGATCCGCCGTGTCTTCGGCACGCTGGTGTTTCACGCTCGCGATCATGTCAAGATGCCGGCCCCCGGCGATATCAGGCCGGCGCGGCTTAGAATCGAATTGCACGATCTGATCTGGGAAGGAATGTACGAGCCTATCAGGGGCGCGGTCGGCTTTTCTTCCGAGTGGCTCAACCGTCTGCAATTCCTGACCATCCGCCGATATCTCAGCTTGGTCTTTGCCACCCTCGTCACGCTGCTGCTGGTGCTCGCGATATGGTCGTGATCTCGGACATACTGGTGCAGGGCGTGCAGATGCTCCTGGTGCTCCTGCTCGCGCCGCTCCTGACCGGCTTCGTTCGCAAGGTGAAGGCGCGGCTGGTGCGTCGGCAGGGAGCCTCGGTCTTTCAACCGTATCGCGATCTGCTGCGGCTGCTGCGTAAAGAAGTCGTACTGGCGGAGAACGCCTCGTGGCTGTTCCGCGTCACGCCCTATATCACCTTTGCCTCGATCTGGGTTGCCGCCGCGCTGGTGCCGACTTTCGCGACCGGCCTGATGTTCAACTGGACCGCCGACCTCATCGCCATCGTCGCGCTGCTCGGAAGCGCGCGCTTCTTTCTGGCGCTGGCGGGGATGGACGTCGGCACCAGTTTTGGCGGCATCGGCTCCAGCCGTGAAGTCATGATCGCGGCGCTCGCCGAGCCGGCGATGCTGCTGGTGGTGTTTTGCGTCGCGCTAGTTGCCGGCTCGACCCAGCTTTCCACGGTCGCCAATTTCATGGCCTCGTCCTACGTGGGCTTGCGGGTATCGCTGGGAATGGCTGTTGCCGCGCTGATCATGGTGGCGCTCGCCGAGAATGCGCGGATTCCGGTCGACAATCCGGCCACGCATCTGGAGCTCACCATGGTGCATGAAGCGATGGTGCTTGAATATTCGGGACGCCATCTCGCGATGATCGAATTCGGCGCATCCCTCAAGTTGCTCCTCTATATCTCGCTGATCGCCTGCGTGTTCCTGCCCTGGCAGATCGCCGTCTTCGGCACGGGTCCATTGGCCTACACCGTCGGCGCCGGCGCTTACCTTGCAAAGCTTGCGGCAGCGGGCTTTTTTCTCGCGCTGTTCGAGACCGCCACCGCGAAAATGCGGGTCTTTCGTGTTCCGCAATTCCTTGGCGCTGCGCTGATGCTCGGCTTGCTCGGGATCCTCCTTCTGTTCGTATCGAGGAGTTTCTGATGCAGATGCATAGCCTCTCCTTCGACGTCTCACATACGCTCGCCGGCGGGCTGGTCCTGATCAGCTTCATGATGTTGTATCAGGACCGGCTTTATTCGCTGCTCAACGTTTTTGCCCTTCATGCGCTCGTGCTCGCGCTTTCCGTCGCCTGGCAGGCCTTCGTCCAGAACGCGCCTCATCTCTACGTCACCGCGGTCATCGCCCTCGTCTTCAAGGCGATCGTCATTCCGGTGGCGCTGCACCGCATTGTCAAGCAGCTTGGGATACATCGCGACATCGAATCGGCTGTCGGAATCGGCCCGACCATGCTGGCCGGAATGGGGCTCGTCGCCCTCTCCATGGTGCTGATGCTGCGGGTGACCTCCGACGCCGACCCGCTGGCGCGCGAGGATCTTGCCTTTGCTCTGTCGGTCGTGCTGCTCGGGCTTCTGGTGATGGTGACGCGCCGCAATGCCGTCAGTCAGGTTGTGGGATTCATGTCGCTTGAAAACGGATTGGTACTGGCGGCGACTGGCGCCAAGGGCATGCCGCTGGTCGTCGAGATCAGCGTGGCCTTCTCGATCCTGATCGCCTTCATCGTCATCGGCATCTTCCTGTTTCGAATCCGCGAGCGCTTCGATTCCGTGGATATTTCCGCACTCGACGACTTCCGGGGCGAGCGGCGATGAGCGTAGTTTCCTTCGATCCGGTCGCGGCTGTTCTCTTGATTCCGATCGGCTCGGCGGCGTTGCTCGCCGCGCTGCCCGGTTACCGGGTGACTGCGCGGTTGAACGTCGTTGCCAGCCTCGCGACATTCCTGTCGGCGCTTTCGTTATTCGTGATCGCACGTCCCGACCCCGGGCCGTACGTGCTGGTCGACGATCTCAACATCGTCTTCATCGTGCTCAATACCTTCGTAGGCTTCACGACCAGCATCTTCAGCGCCAGCTACATCGCGCACGAGCTCGAAACCGGACGCCTTACGCCGGCTTACCTGCGTTTCTACCACGCTATGTACCAAATCATGATGTTCGGCATGAATCTGGCTTTCGTGTCGAACAATATCGGGCTGATGTGGGTCGCGCTCGAAGTCGCAACGCTGACCACGGTGCTGATGGTCGGCATCTATCGCACCCACGCCGCGCTGGAAGCAGCGTGGAAATATTTCATCCTGGGGAGTGTCGGAATTGCGCTCGCGCTGTTTGGCACCATTCTGATCTATATGGCGGCGCGTCCGGTCGTCGGCGAAGGTCAGGACGGCATGGTTTGGACGCTGTTGATCCAGCACGCGGCGAATTTCGACCCGGCGCTCCTCAACGTCGCCTTCATATTCCTGTTTCTCGGCTACGGCACGAAGGTCGGGCTCGCGCCGCTGCACGCCTGGCTGCCCGACGCGCACGCCGAAGGTCCGACGCCGATCTCGGCTGTGCTGTCGGGTCTGCTGTTGAACGTCGCGCTGTATGCGCTGTTGCGCTTCAAGATACTGCTCGCCGCCAATCCCGCCGCGATTGCACCGGGGCCGCTGATGGTAACGATGGGACTGGTTTCGCTGGTGTTCGCCGCGTTCATGCTCTACCGCAGGCGCGACATCAAACGCCTGTTCGCCTATTCCTCGATCGAGCACATGGGCATCATCGTCTTTGCGTTCGGCATGGGAGGTCCGCTCGCCAATTTTGCCGGGCTGTTGCACATGGTGATGCACAGCCTTACCAAGTCGGCGATCTTCTATGCCGTCGGCCATATCTCGCAGATCAAGGGAACCCAGCGGATCTCCAGGATCCGCGGCTTGACGGTGACTCATCCGGCGCTTGGATGGGGCCTGGTGGTCGGTGTCGTCGCGATCGCCGGATTGCCGCCGCTCGGTATCTTCATGAGCGAATTTCTCGTCGTGAGCTCGACGTTCGCGCGCCAGCCTTTGCTGGCGATCGTCCTGGTCTTCGGGCTGCTGCTGGCCTTCGGAGCATTGACGTTACGCCTGACCAGCGTCGCCTTCGGTGAACCACGCGGTAGCAAGGCGCCGGCGGATGCCTCCTATGTACCAATGTTTGCGCATCTCGCGCTGGTTCTCGGCGCAGGAATCTATCTCCCCGCGCCGCTCGTCGTCTGGTTCCAGCATGTGGCTCAACTCCTTGGATAGAAGATCAACCTGACATGCCATCGCTGATCGATCTGATGCTGGAAGGCCGCAAGGTAGAGCAGCATCGTCCGTGGCCGCGCGTTGTGGTCGATGCGCCCCCTTGGAACTTCGCCGCCGGCGAGCTGGCGCATGGACGCTGGAGCCTGCTCGGCCTTTGGGGTGAATCCGCAACGGTGCACATGGCGATCATGGACGGAGACACGGCAGAGATCGCCATTATCAGCCTCGATTGCCCCGATCGCCGCTATCCTTCCGTCGCCGTGCACCACCCGCCGGCGTTGCGACTGGAGCGCGCCGTCTATGATCTGTTCGGACTATCAGCCGAAGGCTCACCCGATACACGCCCGTGGCTCGATCACAACGCGTGGGGCGTGCGCTTCCCGTTGGGAGATCGTATCGATGGGTCGCCGACGCCTGTGCCCTACCCCTTCCTGACTGCGGAAGGCGATGGCCTGCACCAGATCGCGGTCGGCCCGGTGCATGCCGGCATCATCGAGCCCGGACATTTCCGCTTCACCGCCAGCGGCGAGACTGTGGTTCGGCTGGAACAGCGGCTTGGATATGTCCATAAAGGCATTGAAGGGCTCATGACCGGCGCAAGTCTCGAAGGGGCCGTCAAACTCGCAGGCCGTGTATCGGGCGACAGCACCGTCGCCTATGCTTACGCGTTTTCGAAGGCCGCCGAAGCGGCGCTCGAACTCGTCGTGCCGGATCGCGCGGTCTTTCTGCGTGCCCTGCTCGCCGAGCTCGAGCGGCTCGCCAACCATCTCGGCGACATCGGCGCTATCTGCAACGACGCGTCCTTCGTGCTGATGCACGCGCATTGCAGCGTGTTGCGCGAGAGTGTCCTGCGCGCCTCATACAAGGCATTCGGCCATCGATTGATGCGCGACATCATCGTGCCCGGCGGCGTGACGCGTGATCTCGGCGAAGATGGCGCACAGGCCATCCGGGCTGCGCTCGATAATATCCGTCTGCGCTTTCCCGCTCTGGTCGAACTATACGACAACACTGCGTCGTTGCAGGATCGCACCGTCGATACCGGCGCGCTCAAGCCTGCGCTCGCGAGGCAATATGCTCCCGGAGGGTACATAGGACGCGCGTCCGGTCGCGCCTTCGATGCGCGCAAAAATCTTGCCTATGCGCCCTATGATAGCTTGCGCTTCGCAATACCTGTGCTCAACGAAGGTGACGTCAACGCACGCGTCTGGATCCGGGTGCGGGAGGTCGAGCAAAGTCTATCGCTGATCGACCAGATCTTGAGCCGCCTCCCCAGCGGGCCGACGGGCACGCACGCCGCGCATCGACGGGAGCCGCGGGAGGGCATGGCGATCGTCGAGGGATTCCGCGGAGACGTTCTGGCGTGGCTCCGCTTGCGCGATGGCCAGGTCGAACGATGCCATTTGCGCGATCCTTCGTGGTTTCAGTGGCCGCTGCTGGAAGCCGTGATCGAGAACAACATCGTCGCGGATTTTCCGCTCTGCAATAAGTCGTTCAACTGTTCCTATTCGGGCCACGATCTCTAGCGCGTGATCCGGACCCCGGAGGACCGCGTTATGCAAAGTGAGTACCGATTGCCGATAAGATGATGCGCAAACCTACGATCATGCTCGACAAAAAGGCCGCACACGATGCGCAAATTGCTTTTTGATAGCCTGTTTCGCCGGCCATTCACCGAGCAACCGCCGGCGCCGGACGATGCCGCGATGATCGAACTCGCGGCCGCCCTCGCCGGCGCCGCGCGACGGCGGCTCGGCCGCAGTCTCTCGATCCGTGAGGTCGATGCCGGATCCTGCAATGGATGCGAGCTGGAGATTCATGCACTCAACAATGCGTATTATGATATTGAGCGCTTCGGCCTGCGGTTCGTCGCCTCGCCGCGGCACGCCGACGTCTTGATGGTCACCGGACCCGTAACGAAGAATATGCGCGAAGCGCTGGAGCGCACCTATTACGCTACCCCCAATCCGAAATGGGTCATCGCGGTCGGCGATTGCGCGCGGGACGGAGGTTGTTTCGCCGGCAGCTATGCGGTCGTTGGCGGCGTTTCTGACGTCGTCCCTGTCGACCTCCACATATCGGGCTGTCCCCCTACGCCAACAGCCATGCTGCAAGGTCTTCTCGCGCTGCTGGAACGGGTCGACGCAGCCGCGGTCAGGTCTTGAAAGCCGCAGCGAGGGTAGCGCTGCAGCATGCGCTGCAACTCACCGAGCCCGCTCCGGAGCTCGCAAGGAAGACTGTTTTGGCTGTCGGCCCGTCTTCGGCTTGGCGACTTGCTCCCGAAGGCGGACGCCGCGACCTCCCGTCGAACTTGTGCCGCCCGGATTGATCAGTTCGACTCCCGCACTATCGAGCGCGGAAATCAGCTTCATGAGAGAATCCACATTGGCGCGGATGACGCCATCGCTGGCTTCCATGCGCTGAATGGTGGGAACGGAAAGGTCGGCCAGGTCGGCCATTTGCCGCTGATCTATATTCAGGAGCGCACGAGCGGCCCTGAGTTGATTGGCGGTGATCATGAAAGAGGTTTCTCCGATGCCGGCGGAATCCAGCTACAGGGTATAAAATTTGGTTTCAACCATCAATTCCGACTCAAAATATATCACGAGGAGAGCCGGAGCGATCAGCAGCACGAACTCACACCTATGGCGGTGAGCGCCACCAATGCATGCATTTTGATCTCGCGCTGCACATAAAATCGCCTTGCGGGAACTCGACCTGCAAGCTTTGCTTCTCGCGCAGGTCCTTGGCGCGACACCTAGGGTAACCCCTGGCCTCGATCCATCCACCCGCAAGCCCCTGCCTTCCTGCCGGTCGGCGGGGGTTTTGCTTTGAGGCTAACGCTGAACGTTATTTTTCTTCTTCCATTGTCACAGCGACCGCAGCATTTGCCGATAGGCGGACCGTGTTACCTTCGACCTCTGCGACGAGGCTCTTGTCGATGAAGTGATGGTGGCCTCTATGACTCCCCTCACCGCTGTCCTTTTTGGTCAGCTTGATGCGGTTGCCGTCAACCCTGTCGACCGTGCCGACGTGGACGCCGTCGGCGCCGATGACTTCCATGTGTTCCTTGATGTCGGTCATGCGCGATCCTCCCTGGCCTCCGATAATGCACCAATATGACGAATGTTCGGTCCATGGCTTTAACCATCTCTCCAGCCGGACATGAAGCACTGAAGAAATCGGGATGTAGAGAAATATGATCTTCGGGCGGGCAAGCCGTCGAGAGCTACTCGAAACGTCCCTCTGCCAAATCCGCTCGCGTCGCGCGCGGCGGAAAGCCAGAAACAATCCGACAATCGCGCTCCGGAGGCGCCGCGGGATCTCAGCTCTCGTTGACATGTAGCGAGTCCGTGGCGCGGACGCTGCTCCCTCCTCTTTCGAGGGGCGATGTTTGACGGGCAAACCTCCTGCATCGCGGCGAGACCGCGGACGCTTATTTGTTTGCGAGCGTCGCCAACGCAAGAAGTTCCGGTAGGAGCCGACTTGAAATCGCCATCTGGCGTCCCCATCTTCAGCGTAGATCGCCGGATCCGTTCGGCCAGCGCCTGTATTCTGGATCGAGCGCTGAGCTCGATTTTCGCATATAGCCATCGGACTGGACTTGCTGCCCCTATCGCAGCGTATCCGTCGATCCCGTTACTATCCAGCATCCTAGATCAGTACCGCACGGCGTCGCCGGAGCGGCCCATGGAACGTATGAAAGCCCATTCTCAACGCAAACCAGCGGCAGCACAGCCGCGTCCCAATATGAAAACAGCGACCAACACAATGCCGCGACGCTCGCAGCTCCGAAAAGGCAAGACGTCCCGGTTCCTTCGCTCCAATGCGGCAAGCCCGCAAGACGCGCGAAGGAACTATGAACGCTACCTGGCACTGGCGCGCGCCGAAGCGCTGAGTGGCGATCGAATCGCCGCCGAGAACTACTTCCAGCACGCCGAGCACTATTTACGATCGATGCACGAGAATTCCCACTAAGCGTGCGGTAGTTTTTGCCTTAACCGACCTCCCTTTGATCGGCAGCGGCTCATCGCCTGGATGCAGCCGGGAGCCTGTCCGCGCGGCGTCCTTTGCACCCTTCCCGGAACCCGGTTTGCCGATCGTGCGTTGATCGCCAATCATGTCCCGGGAGGAGCGAATGAGCAAAGTTGCCTTGTTGACGATGTCCGTGCTGATTTTCGGATGTTGCGATGCCGCTCTGGCTCAGAAAGGCACGCCGCAGGAGCGGGATGCCTGCTCGCGAGATGCGTCGCGACTCTGCCGAAAGCATCTGAACGAGGGGGACGACGCCGTTCAGCAGTGCCTCCAGCAGCACCGTGCGCAGCTGGGCCGAGCGTGCCGTAAGATCTTTGAATCTCACGGAATGTCGTAGACTTGCGACGGCGGTTCACGGCGCGCGGCGCAGTTTCCCAAGCGGATGACGCTCCTCGATTTCCGCGATCGCCTTGTTGGCGAGCACGCTCTTGTTTCTCACGCCTCGCCGCCAATCCTCCAGGATGGCCTCACCGGCAAAGGCTTCTATATCCGCGTACTCCTCCTCGCCGGGAGGCAAATCAAAATAGCGCATGGCGATATCCAGCGCCTCATCGAGAATCTGATCGGCTTGGATGACCGGCCAAGGAAAGCTCATCGCACATAACCCGCGCTGAAATGCCTGCGACCCGGGAACGCCTCCAGGCGCAAACCGTTCCGCCCTTTCAAATTGTTCCGTTTGCCGACGGCGCAAGGCGTCATCTGCGCATCCCCTCCAAAATGGCCCAATATTGGACCGTTTTGCGACGTGTCGCGTTAGAGACACAATAGTGGGGGCCAAGGACTCGAGTAGCTACGGAGAATGATCATGCCCGAGCGACGAACGATAGAGAAGGCCCGGAAGGATAAGCGCGCGGGCAAGTCGCCCACCACGCAGGCCGGCGAATTCGTCCATGAGGAGATCCGCGAGGTCCGTCGCGGCAAGCATGGCGCGAGGTCACCGCAGCAGGCGATCGCCATCGGCCTGTCGAAGGCCAGGCGCGCCGGCGTTCCGCTTCGCCCGCCACGCAAAGGCAAGGCCAAGGCGACGACCCGCAGGAGCGCCGAATACGCCTATGAAGCGGGCCAGGGCAAGCGGAAGACCAGACGGCAGCCGCGTGTCTCGCGCGCCGTATCGCGCACGTTGAAGCGCGAACCGCGCAGCACGACTTCGCGTTCGGCACTCTCGAAGCAAGCGCGAAGTGCCGCATCGCGTCGTTCCGCATCGGCCCGTTCTGCCGCAGCCCGAAAAGCGTCAAGGACCAAGGGATCCGCGACCCGCTCCGCCGCAGCCCGGAAAGCGGCAAAGACCAAGGGAGCGGCGCGCCGTTCGGCTGCAGCCAAGAAGGCAGCCCGGACCCGAGCGCGTCACCGACGGTAACCTTAGCTCGGTGACACGACCGGTGCCCGCGTGATGCCCTCGCGACGAAGTTGAAGGGCTTCGCGGGATATTCACCCGCATCAAGGCGTGTGACCCAACAAAGCAAAATCGATGGTGCGGTCCGCGCATTGGCGATGGAGTGGCTGGCATGCAGGAAATTTCGCCGAAGCACTCCCCAAGCAACCGCGAACTGGACCTGATCGATCAGTACTGGAGCGCCGCGAATTACCTATCGGTCGGACAAATCTATTTGCTCGGCAATCCGCTGCTGCGCGAGCCGCTTCAGGCAAAACATATAAAGCCCCGCCTGCTGGGGCACTGGGGTACCACGCCGGGGCTGAATTTTATCTACGTCCATCTCAATCGCCTAATCCGCGGCCATGATCTCAATATGATTTACATTTGCGGGCCCGGCCATGGCGGGCCGGGCATGGTCGCAAATACCTATCTGGAAGGCACCTACAGCGAAATCTACCCCGACATTACTCGCGACATCGACGGAATCGCCAAGCTGTTCCGTCAGTTTTCCTTTCCAGGTGGAATTCCGAGTCACGCGGCGCCCGAAACCCCTGGCTCGATCCATGAAGGCGGCGAACTCGGCTATGCGTTGGTTCACGCCTACGGTGCGGCGTTCGATAATCCCGAACTTATCGTGGCGTGCGTTGTTGGCGACGGCGAAGCGGAGACAGGGCCGCTCGCGGCCTCCTGGCACTCCAATAAGTTCCTGAATCCGAGATGTGACGGGGCGGTGCTGCCGATCCTGCATCTCAACGGCTACAAGATCGCCAACCCGACGGTGCTCGGGCGGATGAGCAACGCGGAAGTGCAGGATCTCTTCCGTGGCTACGGCTACGACCCGCTCTTCGTCGAAAGTCACGAACCAGCCGCGATGCATCGGCTGATGGCCGAGACGCTGGAAACGGCACTTGTCCGTATCAGCGACATCCGGCGAGCCGCGCGCGGAAGCGGCGCGATCGCGGGGCCGCCAAAATGGCCGATCATCGTACTGCGCAGTCCCAAGGGCTGGACCGGTCCCAAGGAAGTCGACGGCCTCAAGGTCGAGGACTTTTGGCGCGCCCATCAGGTGCCGATTGCAAACCCGCGCGGCAACCCGAAGCATCTCGAGCTCCTCGAACAATGGATGCGCAGCTATCAGCCGGAAAGGCTGTTCGACGCCGATGGCCGGCTGCAACCGGAATTGCAGGCGCTCGCGCCGACGGGCGACCGGCGCATGGGAGCCAATCCGCATGCCAATGGCGGGTTGCTGAAACGAGAGCTCAAGCTGCCCAGTTACGGCGACTATGCCGTCGAGGTTCCGCGCCCCGGTGGTTCGCAGGCGGAGGCGACGCGGGTAGCCGGCCAATTCCTAAGAGATGTCATCCGGCTAAATAGCGAAGCGCGCAATTTCCGCATCATGGGACCCGACGAAACGTCATCGAACCGGCTCGATGCGGTTTTCGATGCAACCGATCGCGTCTGGATGGAACACATCGAGCCTTACGATATCCACCTCGCGCATGATGGCCGCGTGATGGAGGTTCTTAGCGAACATCTCTGCCAGGGCTGGCTCGAGGGATATCTGCTCACCGGCCGGCACGGCCTGTTTTCCTGCTACGAGGCCTTCATCCACATCGTCGATTCCATGTTCAACCAGCACGCCAAATGGCTGAAGGTATCGCGCGCGCTGCCGTGGCGGCGATCGATCGCTTCGCTCAACTATCTCCTGACCTCGCATGTCTGGCGGCAGGACCATAACGGATTCAGTCACCAGGATCCGGGCTTCGTCGATCTCGTTGCCAACAAGAAGGCGGATATCGTCCGCATCTACCTTGCGCCGGACGCAAATACGCTTTTGTGGGTGGTCGATCACTGCTTGCGGACCTATGACCGCATCAACGTGATCGTGGCCGGCAAGCAGTCGGCGCCGCAATGGCTGACGATGGATCAGGCGGCTACGCACTGCGCGGCCGGCATCGGCATCTGGTCCTGGGCGGGCAACAGAAGCGAGGAAGGCGAGCCTGATGTCGTGATGGCCTGCGCCGGCGACGTTCCGACCCTGGAGACGCTCGCCGCGGTCGATTTGTTGCGAAAGGCCTTGCCGGATCTGAAGATCCGGGTCGTCAACGTGGTCGACCTGATGACCCTCGAGCCGAAAACCCAGCACCCCCATGGCCTGGATGATCGGGATTTCGAGGGATTGTTCACCCGCGATAGGCCGGTGATCTTCGCCTACCACGGCTATCCCTATCTGATCCATCGATTGACCTACAAGCGGTTGAACCATGCCCACATGCACGTTCACGGCTTTCAGGAAGAAGGCACGACGACCACGCCATTCGATATGGTCGTGCTCAACCGGCTGGATCGTTTCCACCTCGCGATCGATGTCATCGATCGGGTGCCTGGGCTGAACACCACGGCCGCTCATATCCGGCAGCAGTTCCGCGACAAGCTGATCGAGCATACCAGCTACGTCCGCGAGCACGGTGAAGACATGCCGGAGATCCAGCAATGGAGTTGGCCTTACAAAACTACTGCGGAAGCCGGCGACTGACGGCGAGATCATTGCGGCTGCGTAAACTCTGGGACGCCGGTAATGTCCGATACCATTCTGGTCCTGAACGCAGGCTCTTCCAGCATCAAGTTCGCGGTCTTCGAAACATCTGGCCAGGGCGATCCCCGATTGTCCTGCAAGGGTCTACTCGACGAGGATGATGCCGACCCACAACTCGTGGTGAACGATTCCGCAGGGCATATCCTGTTCGAACGACACCGACCTGACGTGGACAAGGTGGACGGTGGCCTGTTCAGCGATGTCATCAATTGGGTCGAAGGCCGAGGCAATGCTATCGCGGCGATCGGACACCGGGTCGTTCATGGTGGCCGGGATTTCACTTCGCCGGTCCGGATCACCGGGAAGATCATCGACGCATTGGCTGCTTTAACCCCGCTCGCGCCGCTGCATCAGCCCCGCTGCCTCGTGCCGATACGGAGGCTCATGTCGCTGCGGCCAAAACTGCCTCAGATCGCCTGCTTTGACACTGCATTTCACCATGGTCTCGCGCCGCCGGTCAGCCGCTTCGCGCTTCCCCGGCATTTTGAGGAGATCGGCATTCGCCGCTATGGCTTCCATGGACTGTCCTACGAGTACATCGCGAGCCGGTTGGCCGGCCTGTCACCTTCCCTCGCCGCCAGTCGCACGGTGGTAGCGCATCTCGGTAATGGCGCCAGCCTGTGCGCGATGCAGAACGGACGGAGCGTCGATACCACGATGGGCCTGACCGCCCTGGATGGTCTGGTCATGGGGACGCGTTGCGGCGCGATCGATCCCGGCGTGCTGCTCTATCTTCAGCAAGCACTGGCAATGACGGTAAGCGAAGTCGAGCGGCTGCTTTACCGGGATTCCGGCCTCCTTGGGGTATCAGGGATATCGCACGATGTGCGAACGCTGCTTGCAAGTGACGATCCTCATGCCGCCGAGGCGCTCGACCTTTTTGCGTTCCGCATCGCGAGGGAGGTTTCGGCGATGGCCAACAGTCTCGGTGGGCTGCAATGCCTGGTATTCACCGGCGGGATCGGGGAGCACGCCGCCGCGGTGCGGTCGGCGGCCTGCGCGCGGTTACGTTGGCTGGGTGTCGAGCTCGACTCCGAAGCCAATGATTTATCCCGGCCCCAGATAAGCGCCAGAGAAAGCCGGGTCGATGTGCGCGTGATTCCAACCGACGAAGAGATCATGATCGTCAGGCATTGTTTGTCGCTGTTGCGGCAAGAGATCGTCAGGACGGAAAATGAGTCTCCCTGACCTGAATTCTGTCGGCATGGAGCGACCAGTGGCAAAGCGCCTCGCTCTCGCAGAATTTCTGTTTTGCGAGTTCGGTCGCCTGACCTTCACTCGATGCATCGACCTCCAGGGATTTTTGGCAGATCTCGATCTCTCGGCCGTTTCCGCCGAGCACGTCTTTCATGAATCGAACGACAAATCGTGACATTGCACGCTCCCGTCACGCCCCCGTAGCGGCGCCAACATAGGCCGATCAGTTCTTCATGTGGAGATTAATTTTGATAGAAATCAAACTGCGACGGGACGACCCCGACCGGCCTAAGCGCCTGCCATTGGCAGGCTGGCGGCAGCGATGGCGACGATCTGGGCTAGGCGACGTCCAATCCGGGACGGCGCGGTGCGCAGCAATGCGCGTAGCTGTCGCATCTTGAATTTTCCTCTCGCGCCCGGTGGAACGGCCGTTCCATCGACCGGGCACATGAGGCAAATGGCCGCCCACGGCGAGCCAGTCGATACGTCTGGGAAAATAGCAATGCCCGCTTCATCGGGCGATCGTTCGCAGTGGGTTTATTGCCGTGATCTGCCCGGCGACGGGAAAATTTTTCTCCGCGAATTCCCGCCTGGGCGGCTATTTCGGCGTAAAGCCAAAGGTCCGCTCAAATCGCCTGGCGTAAGCCGGCCAGACCTCGGGGTTGACGATGCGCGGCGGCCGTTTGCCGTCGAGCGCCTCGAGAAGCTGCTCAGCGGCGATCCGGCCCATGTTTATCCGCGCTTCCCGGGTCACGCCGGCCGTATGCGGACTGGCGAGCACATTGTCGAATTGCAGGAGCGGATGATCTGGCGGCGGCGGTTCCTTGGCCCAGACGTCAAGCCCGGCCCCCGCGATGCGCTTGTCTCGGAGCGCGTCGAACAGCGCGGCTTCGTCGTGGATAAAGCCGCGCGCCGTGGTGATGAAGAACGCATGCGGCTGCATCAGCGCAAATTCGCCCGCCCCGATCATGCCGCGGCTATCCCTGGTCAGCGGGCAGCTGATCGAGACGAAATCCGAGCGGCGCAGGAGATCGTCGAGTTCGACCTTCTCCCCGCCCCGATCGGTCATTTCCTCCGCCGTCAGGTAGGGATCGTAGGCCAACACCTTCATGTGCAGCAGACCCTTGCACAGCTCGGCGATGCGGCGGCCGACATTGCCGAGCCCGACGATACCGATGGTCTTGCCGTTGGCCTCGTTGCCGATAAGCGCGTTACGATTGACGCCGCGTTCGCGCCGCAGCGCGCGGTCGGCTTCAAGAATGCGCTTCGACAGCGTCAGCAGCATGCCGAGTGCATGCTCGGCGACGGAGTTGGCATTGCCGCCGGACTGATTGACGACCACTACGCCGGCTGCCGTGCAGGCATCGACGTCGACGGGATCAAAACCCGCGCCGTTGCTGGACACGATCAAAAGGTTCGGCGCCCGCCGCAGAAAATCCCGGTCGACATGGAAATGCTTGGCCAGCTCGTCGCGTGCCGCGCCGACCTGGTAGGCGTGCGCCGACGACAGGATCGGGGCGGCAACGGCATCGGGGCTTTCGTTCTCCAACCGATCGAGCCGCACGTCGGGCCGGGCTTTGAGGATCTCGGCATAGATTTCGTGGGCGAGGTACTTGACATAGAAGACGCGCTTGCTGTTGACGGTCATTTCCTTTGATAACTTTCAGTTCGGGAAGCCATAGAGTTTTGCGGGATTGCTCACGAGAATTCGCTGCTGTGTCGACTTGTCAGGCGTCCATGCCTGGAACAGTTCGAGCAGGTGCCCGGCGTCGGGCATTTCCCCCTCAACACGCGGATGCGGCCAGTCGCCGCCCCACACCAGCCGCTCGGGGTTCGCGCGCACGAGCGCCTCATGAAATGGCCGCGCGTCGGGATAATCCGGCGCTTGGCTGCTCAGGCGATGCGCGCCCGACAGTTTTGCCCAGCACCAGCCCTCACCGACCGCGCGCAGGAGGCTCTGGAAACTTTCCGTCTTCGTACCGGCGCGGGCATCGGTGCGGCCCATATGGTCGATCACGATCGGCAGGCCAAATGATTTCAGGACCGGGATCATCGGCGGAAAATCCTTTACGTCGATCCAGAGCTGAAGATGCCAGCCGAGCTCGGCCATGAGTGGGGCTAGCTTCTCGGCGGCGGTGAGCGGCACGCCGCCGCGATAATGCAATTGCCCGTCGCGAAAGAAATGGTTGAACCGCAGGGCGCGGATGCCGAGCCTGTTCCATTCGCACAGAACGGCCGGCGCAATGCTTTCATCCGCCACCGCGACCGCGCGTAGCCGATCCGGTTGCCGCCTAAGCGCATCCAGCATCGCGGAATTGTCGCGGCCATGCGCACTGCCCTGCACCAGGACGCCGCGCGCAAAGCCGATCGTATCGAGCATGCCGAGATATTTTTCCAGCGGTGCATCCGGCGGCGTGTAGCTGCGATCCTGCGCATAGGGAAAACGGTCCGCCGGTCCGAACACATGCGCATGGGTATCGCAGGCGTTCGGCGGCAGCGGCCGTTTGGGACGGCTGACGTCGCGTGGCGGCAGGCAGCCAGGAATCATTCGGCTTTCATTCCGGCGGCCTTGATGATCGGCCCCCATTTCTCGTAGTCGGCGTGGATCTTGGCATCGAACCGCTCGGGCGAGTTGCCGATCGGCAAGCCGCCGAGTTTCTTCAGGCGCTCCTTCACGGCATCCGTATTCAACGCCGCGACGAAATCGTGCGAGAGTTTTGCAACCAGATCAGGCGGCATGCCGCCGGGGCCGAGCAAGCCCCACCACACTTCGGTGTCGTAGCCCGGCACGGCCTCGGACATGCTGGGCACATCGGGCAGGAAAGGCGCCCGCGAAGCAGTGGTGACCGCAAGCGCACGCAGCGTGCCGGCCTGCAGCTGACCGACCGATTCCGGGCCGTTGTTGAACGACATCGGAATCTGCCCGCCCAGGAGATCGTTGATCGCTGGCGCGCCGCCCTTATAGGGAATGGCATTGAGATCGATTTTTGCGAGGTTCTTCAGGAGTTCGCCGGCGAGATGGGTAGAGGTGCCGTTCCCGGCGTGGGCAAAGGACAAGCTTCCCGGTTTTGCCTTTGCTGCTGCGACCACGTCAGCAACTGTCTTGAACGGTGAATCGGAGCGCACCAGCAGGACGTTCGGTGAGGAGGCCAGCAGCGAAATCGGTGAAAAATCTTTGAAGGTGTCGTACGGGATTTTGGAATACAGGAACGGATTGGTGGCGTGGCCGCTCGCCACCATGATCAGGTTGTGGCCATCGGGCGGAGAGGTTGCGATTGCCTGAGACGCAATCACCCCACCCGCGCCTGGACGGTTCTCGACGACAATTGACTGGCCCCATTGCTTCGAGACCACATCGCTCAATGTGCGCGTGAGGACATCGACTCCACCGCCCGGCGGATAGGGGACAAAAATATGCACCGGTTTGGAGGGGAATGGCTGGGCGGATGCGGCACCAGCCG